>NZ_LZHK01000049.1:0-93893 GCF_001690415.1 Gilliamella sp. Imp1-1 | reverse complement strand
TAGGATAGCGATTTTCGTCCTATTATCAGTGCTGCTTGCTTTAGAATATCGTTTTCCATACGCAGCTGTTTAAGCTCTTTACGCAACGCGATTAACTCTTGTTCTTGTGGACTGCGATTATCTTTTGTTTTAAATGAGCCGCTTTGGCTTGCTTGCGTTATCCAATGGTCCAAAGCTGATGGTGTCAAATCATATTCGGCAACGATTTCACTACGTGATTTACCATGTTGATAAAGACTGACCATTTGCTGTTTAAAATCATCTGTGAATGTTCGTCTTTTGCGTTTAATCTTATTCATATTTGTTCCTTTTTTAGTTGTGATAAGTTTACCTTACCCCTTAAAAAAGTTGTATGATTTAGTGTAGCCGATCCAGGCAAAATATTTTTACGAGAAAGCAGTGCAACTAGGTAGCAAAGAGGCTCAAAACAATCTGGGTAGATTTTATTATATTGGAATTGTTGTTAAAAAGAACTATACCAAAGCTAGAAAACTATATGAACAAGCAGCCAAGCAAGGCAATATATATGCACTGCATAATTTAGCAAATATGTATTACAATGGATTAGGTGGATTAAAAAAAGATTTTGCCAAAGGTGTAGAATTAGACACTCAATCTGCACAAAGCGGAAATCCTGAAGCACAATATAGCTTAGGTTGGTTATATTATAACGGTTCATGGTTTGAAAAAAATTATACAGAAGCTAGAAGATGGTTTCAGTTTGCCGCTGAACAAAATCATGCCGATGCACAATACAATTTAGGTATTATCTATCATCAAGGATTGGGAGTGGCAATAAATACCCATACTGCAAAATATTACTTTCAACAAGCTTGCCAAAACAACCATCAAGAGGCATGTAAACATGTCAAGAAACTTCTTTAATAAAAGAATAATATTGGCAATGGGAAATAACAAAATGGCACTATAAAAGGTATTTAAACTGGTAAACATTACTTTTAAACAATATTGTAAAAATAATATATATCAAGCTTGTCAAAAATAACCTAACACAATTCCCAAATAATAATTATTAGTTCAACGTTTTGGTTATGTATGTGCTTAATGCACATCAAATACATACATAACTAAACAATAGGCAATATAGAACATTACAGCACCAACTATACAGTCCAATATTACCCACATTCTTTTCTTTCTAAATAGCGGTATGAGTAATTTTGCTCCATAACCAAGACTAAAAAACCAGATGAATGAAACACTGACGGCACCAACCAAAAATGCAAATTTTTGTTCATTAGTTAACGTGCCAGCAATTCCTCCAACAATAACAACAGTATCCAAATAGACATGAGGATTGAGTAGTGTAACAGCCAAAGTTGCCAATACAACTTTTAATAAGTTGTTATTGTTAAGAGATTGAGATTCTATTTGCATGCTACTTGTGCCTTTAATTGCACTTTTAAACGCACAAAAACCATACCAAATTAAAAAAATCGCCCCAGAGATTGCTAAAATATTAGTAATTAAAGAATTGCTACGAATAAAAGTACCTACCCCAAAAATCCCTATTGACATTAAAGCCAAATCACAAATAAAACAAATTGCCGACACATAAAAGATATGATTTTTTAATAATCCTTGCTTGAGTACAAATAAATTTTGAGCACCAATAGCAATAATTAAACTAGCCGAAATGAAAGCACCACGTAATATTTCCAATAGCATTTAGTTATAACACCAGAATAAAGATAAGAAAATTTATTAGCTATAAGTTTATAACAAACGTATTGAATTTGTTATTTGTTATTTTTCTCTAACCACAATAGTTTGGTTTTATTTTTGTTTAAATAGAGAATGATCATTCCAATAGCTAACCAAATAATACCGACCATTTTTGCATCGTTATCAATATGTAATAATACAGGTAATAGCACTACAATACCTATAATAGGCATAAAGACGTCTAGAAACCACGAAAACCATCCTTTTGAGCCTTTTTTAAACTTAAAATAGCCAATTACAGATAGATGTAACATGATAAATGCAGTTAATGCTCCAATATCAACAAATGAAACTAAAGTTGGCAACCCTTTAGCATTATTAGCAGCAATAACAACTAAACATAAATTAAATAGCGCTGCAAATATAATAGCCATTGTAGGTACACCACTTTTTTTTCCCACTTTTGCAAAAAATGAAGGTAAACGTTTGTCACGCCCCATACTGAATAAAAGACGACTTGCTGCGGCTTGTCCAACCATTGCTGCAAATGATGCACCAATAGCTTTCATTAAACCTAGCGCCCATCCTAACCATAAATTAATTTCTTGATTAACAATATGATAGTAAACTTTACCTTGTAGTTCTGGATGACTACGCAAATATTCAGGGTTATAAGGGTTTAGTAAGCTACCGACATAAATTTGTAGCACAAATAAACAACCAGCTAAAATTAAACAACATATAATCGCTTTACTAACTAAATTATGAGGTCCGCCATTTTCTTCTGAAAAAGTAGCAATAGCGTCAAATCCCAAATAAGATAGTACAGCAATAGACACAGCATTAAATAAATTACTCCAACTGAATAAATCACCACCAATAAAAGGTAGTAACCAATCTCTGTTACTACCATTAGTGGCTATTATCCAAATACCAACAGATAACACAGCAAGTAATATAATAATTTCAAATATCAAGATGATTAACGTAATTTTAGTCGATTTTCTAACACCAACTAAATTCAGCGTAGTAGTTAACATAACAGCTAAACATGTCCATACCCATATTGGTACTTCGGGAATCAATGCATTGAACGATATACCGCTAAATAAGTACGCAACCGCAGGGATAAACATATAATCAAGTAATAGCAACCAGCCTACTAAAAATCCAGCACTTGGATGAATGCCAATAGAACAATAAGCATAAACGGCTCCCGCATGCGGTAAAGCGTTTGCCATTCTGGCATAAGAAAGCGCGGTAAATGCCATTACAAAAGTTGCTATGATATAAACCAAAGCAACTGCACCATCACTTATCGCATCTAAAACACCAAATAATCCTACAGGTGCTGCTGGACCAATAAAAAGCAATCCCAGAATAACCAAATCCCGGAATCGCATATTTTTATTTAACTGTTGCATAATCATTCTCGTATCACAATTATCTGTAATGATGAAATATTAAATGATTAATTCACAACGTGCTAAGATCAGCTTGTTATTACGTTATAATTATTTGTTATAAAAAAATACTTTAGTGATATTCTTTAACCTCATAGGTATAAGACATTTTTGCTGTTTTACCAAGCATGATAGAGGCACTGCAATATTTTTCTGATGCAAGTTTTACGGCTGTTTCGACTGTTTCGTTATCGATATTAATACCTGTAATAACAATATGAAAATTAATTGACGTATACACTTTAGGGGAAGATTCTGCTTGAGTTTTATCAATATCTATCCAAAGATCACGAACATCTTTTTTTTTATTTTTTAAAATCGCAATAATATCATAAGCCATACAACCAGCTGCACCATGCAATAAAAGCTCCATAGGACGAGCTCCACGATTACGACCGCCATGTTCAATACCGCCATCCATCACTAGCGAATGTCCACTTGCTGTCTCACCTAAAAAACCAAATTCATCAATCCACTTTAAACGATCTTTCATAATTATCTCCTTTAAATTTATCTTTAAACTTCTTATTAGTTACAAATTTATTAAATAACATAATCGTTTTTAACCACGCTGTCATCATTTTGATTATTACTTTATTGATCAAATATGACAATGTTAGTGAACTTTTTACTAAGAGAATCATTAAGATTTTTTAAATTATTCAGGTAAAATCACTGTATTATTTGCAATAAAATATTAGCAATGTGTAATTAAAATCAATGTTTTCATCTTGATTTTTGCTTAACAAATAATTATACAGATTGGTTTCCTCTACTCTAAGGATTGAATATGATTTTTAAGTTTATTATCTTCCTTTTGATAGGATCCTTGGCTAGATTATTAGCTAGTATTTTGGTGGTGACGTATTAGTTATTATGCTAGCAAGCATCTCGATGGCTAAAGTAGGTGTACAACTTGCACAAAAATTATCGATTAAAAAATTAATTAAATTCTTTGGTATATTTTATTATTGCTTGCAACGAAATTAATCATTTCTTAAACATCATTAACAAATAAAAAGGCCGCAAAAGCGACCTTATCAGTTTTGATGCAATACCATTAAATGACTATCTTGCTTCTTTAACTGCAAGTCCTAATTGCCAAACAGCCATTGCATAATGAGTGCTGTGGTTATAACGGGTGATAGTATAAAAGTTTGGTAATCCATACCAGTATTGGTAACGATCGCCCATATCAAGACGCAATAAACTTACCTGCGTATGTCCTTCTAATGAACTTTGTGGTTTTAATCCAGCTTTTGCCAATGTTTCAATTGAATATTTAGTACTAAAACCAGTATCAAGTGATAGTGCTTGGCCATCAGCCATTACAGCCACTTTTTTACCACGTTGCCAACCGTATGATTTAAAATAGCTTGCCACACTACCAATGGCATCAACAGGATCCCATAAATCAATATGCCCATCATGATTAAAATCAACAGCGTGACGTCTAAATGCTGATGGCATAAATTGACCATATCCCATAGCACCAGCAAATGATCCACTCAAATCAAAGGGATCAACGCCTTCATCTCGGCACATAACTAAAAAATCTTCTAATTCGTCAGAAAAATATTGCGCACGTCTTGGATAGTAAAATGCAAGAGTTGACAAGGCATCAATGATTTTAGTTTTACCCATCACTCTACCCCAACCTGTTTCGACACCAATAATGCCAACAATAATTTCAGGTGGCACACCATATTCATTATAAGCACGCTGTAATTCTTTTTGGTATTGATTCCAAAATTCAACACCACGAGGAAGGTTACTTGGTGTAATAAATTTATTTTTATATCGAATCCAAGCGCCATTTGGTGCCGTTGGCGAAGTTGCTTTTGGTGCTTGTTTATCCATTACATTAATTACCCAATCAAGCTTATTAGCTTGAGCAAGCACATTACGGAGTTGTTGACGATTAAAACCATGCTTACTGACCATTCTATCAATAAATTTTTCTTTATCTATGTCTAGTGACGCACTAGCGGTTTTAGATTGATTGTGCTCTTTTTCGAGATAAACACCGCCTTTAACATTTGCATGTCCACGGTGTTCTTTCATGGGAGATGTTGAAGATTTATTACTACTACAAGCTACAAGCAATAAAATTGTACTAATAAAAATGGCAATACGCTGCATAAAAAATCCATATTTTAAGTAATTAAAAATCGACAACATCATAAAATATTTATTGTTATTTAACAATATTTGGGCATGATTCTCCTGCCGAAACTTGTTTAATATTATTTAACGTCGTATCAGAAATATTTAACAATGCTTCTTGTGTTAAAAAGGCTTGGTGCCCCGTAAAAATAACATTATGACAGGAAGATAAACGACGGAACACATCATCTAAAATAACATCATTAGATTTGTCTTCAAAAAAGAGATCACGTTCGTTTTCATAAACATCCATGCCTAAAGCACCAATTTTTGTTTTCTTTAATGCATCAATAGCTGCGGTTGCATCAAGTAATGCGCCACGACTTGTATTGATAATCATCACGCCGTCTTTCATTTTTTGGAAAGAATCTTTATTCAATAAATGATAATTTTCAGGGGTCATAGGGCAATGTAACGTAATCACATCAGATTTTGCATATAACTCATCTAACTCAACATATTGCGCTCCTAATTCAACTGCAACATCATTAGGATAAGGATCATAGGCAAGAATATGCATACCAAAACCTTTCAAAATGCGAATAACTGCTTGACCAATTTTGCCCGTACCAATAACACCAGCAGTACGATTGTGCATATTAAAGCCAGTCAAACCATCTAACGAAAAATTAGCATCACGAGTACGTTGATAGGCTTTATGCGTTCTTCTATTTAACGTCATCATTAAAGCCACTGCATGTTCTGCAACTGCTTCTGGTGAATAAGCTGGCACACGAACCACCGTGATACCTAACTTTTCAGCTTCAGTTAAATCAACATTATCAAATCCAGCGCAACGAAGCGCTAAAATCTTAATGCCATAACTTGCTATTTTTTTTAGTACTTTTTTATCTACTTCGTCATTAACAAATGCACAAACTGCGTCATAACCTTGAGCGGTAACCACTGTTTTACAGCTAAGTTTATGTTCATAATATTCGATATCAAAGCCATATTTTTTATTAGCGATTTCTAAATGTTCTTTATCATAATGTTTACTACTAAAAACAGCCACTCTAATTGAACTTTTCATATTACTACACCCCTTTTAAATGGTAGTTTGTTAATCTCTTAATTTATTATTGACATTAATTTTATACTGAAACACATAGTTACCTGAAACTTTTTAACAAAGAATAGCTAAAATAATGAATCTCTAACTTTTAAAAAGTCATTGCGCATAACTTCCTTATATTGAAAACATGACTTTGGATAAAACAATCAATCTTGGCTTGCAGAATTATTTTTTATATGTTGTGTGCTATGATAACACTTTGCCAAAAACTAACAATAAAGTTAAATAATGAATAGCTCGCAGAATTCACTTTTAAAAACCATTTTTACGACCAAGATGCTAATCTGCATTTTTACAGGTTTTGCTTCTGGTATTCCTTTTTATTTATTATTACAACTGTTACCTGCATGGTTAGAAAGTGATGGTATTAATATCAAAACAATTGGAGCTTTTTCATTAACGCAAATTCCCTATATTTTTAAATTTATCTGGTCACCATTGATGGATAACATTTCTCTCTTTAATTTAGGGAGACGGCGTGGTTGGATGCTTGGGTCCCAAATAATACTTATATTTTCGATCGCAATATTAGGATTTTTTTCACCTTCATTAAATATTTGGTTAATAGCAACCATTTGCTTTATTATTGCACTATTTTCAGCTACACAAGATATTGCACTTGATGCCTTTAGACGAGAGTTATTACTTGATAAAGAATTAGGACTTGGTAATAGTATTCATACCAATGCTTATCGCATTGCAGGTTTAGTGCCAGGTTCATTATCACTAATATTATCAAATACCTTGCCTTGGAATAGTGTTTTTATCATCACTGCATTATTTATGCTGCCTGCTATCATTATGACGCTACTAGTAAAAGAACCAATTAACCAATCGCCCCTAAATCATACTTTTGAAGATATCATCATTAAGCCATTTAGTGAATTTATTACTCGAAATGGACTTAAAACAGCCATATGGATTTTAACATTTATCTTTTTATATAAACTAGGCGACAGTATGGCAACCGCTTTAGCTACGAATTTTTATTTACAAATGGGTTACAGCAGACCCGACATTGGTTGGATTGCCAAAAATGCTTCTTTATGGCCAAGTGTGATTGGGGCATTAATGGGTGGCATTTTGATGATCAAAATAGGCATAAACCGAGCATTATGGTCTTTTGGTGTTGTCCAAGTTATATCAATTTTAGGATTTATTTGGCTTTCGATAGAAGGACCTTTTACTACAATAGGAATATTTCAAAAAACGTTATTAGCCATAGTGATAGGGATTGAATCACTTGGTGTCGGTCTTGGTTCGGCTGCTTTTGTAGCCTTTATTGCTAAAACAACCAATCCACTTTATACCGCTACACAATTTGCTTTATTTACCAGCATTGCTTCAATGCCAAGAACTCTAATTAATGCATCTACCGGTTTTATGGTTGAACACTTAGGATGGACAAACTTTTTTTGGTTATGTTTTATTCTTGCCTTTCCCGGTATGTTATTATTGTTAAAAGTTGCCCCGTGGAATAGCCAATCTTAGGAGAAAATATGGACAAACTAACCCAAGCATTCGACTTTAGACATGCATGTAAAAAATTTGATAATACCAAAAAAATTAGTGATAATGATATTAAATATATTTTAGAAGCGGGTCGTCAATCTCCTTCATCATTTGGTATGGAGCCATGGCATTTTGTGGTTGTTGATAGCCACAAGATAAAAGTTGAATTACGTAATGTTTGCTATAACCAAGAACAAGTTACCAGCTGTTCACATTTTGTAATTGTACTTTACCGCAAAGCCAATAATTTTACGTTACAGAGTGATTATTTGCGACGTTCAATTGCACGCACTTTACCTGATCCAGATAATCAAACTACTATTGACATAGCCTGCCAAGCATTTATCAATTTTTGTGAACAAGGACTCGCTGACGGTTTAACAATTAATCATTGGTCAGAAATGCAAGATTATATTGCTTGCGCCAACATGATGACTGCAGCGGCATTTCGTGATATTGATTCATGTGCTATTGGAGGATTCGATCATGATAAAGTCATCAAGATTCTAGAAAAATATATTCCACAATTTGGTGGCGACTCATTCGGGATAGGACTTTGCTTAGCTTTTGGTTATCGAATTAATGAACCAACAGCGCATATTCGTTGGCCACTTTCAGACTTAACAACATATCTAACTGATAACAGTGAAACGAATTAAACAATAGGCACCCTCAATCACAAAATGGTAATTGAAGGTGTTGATAAAAATAGATACTTATTATTATTCAATTGATTGATAAAGTGCTTCGGCTTCAGATGAAGCTGAATCCATAATAAAGGCAATTCCTGATAAAATATTACCAATCTGAGGATCAGTAATATTTTGTTGTACTGAGTTTAAAATCTCTTGAGCCCAATTAATTTTTGTAAGTACAGCTTCGACACTTTCTTTTGAAGGATTACTCATCTTCTCTCCTACTGTTAGGATGTTAACTAAACCAATAATCAAAAATATCTTATTAAATAATAAAAAATTTGAGATAACGGATATAAGAATAAGAAAATCGCATATTCTAAACAGTAAAAACAAAAACAAAAATTAATGTAGTTTAAATAAAGAATAAATGTATTTAAAATAATTGAAAATAAAAAGATAAACTTTTAGTTTAATAAAAATTAGCGCAATACAAAAAAGCCTATTATGATTACCTATTGCTACAATAAACAATTTTTTTACATTATAACGATTGATAATGTTAGACTTATTGGTAATAAATTGCGTTAATTTTGTCTAAAATCGTCAAAATTTTAAAATAAGTAAGGATTTAAAATGAAAACCAAACATGCTCGCTTATTAATACTTGGCTCTGGTCCTGCCGGTTACACTGCTGCTGTTTATGCTGCACGAGCTAACCTTTCACCCGTGTTAATTACTGGAATGCAAGAAGGTGGGCAACTAACAACCACAACCGATCTTGAAAACTGGCCAGCCGGTGCTCCTGATTTAACAGGACCAGAATTAATGGTTAAGATGAAAGAACATGCAGAAAGATTTAATACCGAAATTATTTTAGATCAAATTGATCGCGTTGATTTTAGCACAAAACCATTTAAGCTTTATGGTAGCGAAACGCAATACTGTTGTGATGCGCTTATTATTGCAACTGGCGCATCAGCACAATACCTTGGTTTACCGTCAGAAGAAGCATTCAAAAGTAAAGGTGTGTCGGCTTGTGCTACCTGTGATGGATTTTTCTATCGCAACCAAAAAGTTGCCGTAGTGGGTGGTGGCAATACTGCGGTTGAAGAAACGCTTTATTTAGCCAATATCGCAAGTGAAGTGCATTTAATTCACCGCCGAGATACTTTTAGAGCAGAAAAAATCTTAATGGATCGTTTAGATCAAAAAATTAAAGAAGGCAAAGTTATCTTACATACTCATCGTGTAGTTGATGAAATTTTAGGGGATAACATGGGAGTAACTGGAGTTAGAATCCGTAGCTCACAAGATCCTAATATTACCGAAGAGTTATCGGTTTTAGGCGTATTTATCGCTATTGGTCACAAACCAAACACCGCCATATTTGAAGGTCAAATTGAACTAAATGGTGGTTATATCAAAGTACAATCAGGCACGCAAGGCAACGCTACTCAAACCAGTGTCGAAGGGATTTTTGCTGCTGGTGATGTAATGGATCATGTCTATCGTCAAGCAATCACTTCAGCAGGTACAGGCTGTATGGCTGCTTTAGATGCAGAACATTATTTGGATAATTTAAAATAAGCAGTAAAGATCTTTATGTCATTAGATAAAAAACGCCAGACCTATCTACTTGGCTGGTTAAAACAGCAAGCAAAAATGCATAAAACTAATTTGCGAGCTTCAATTTTAACCAGCTTGGTTTTAACTATATTAATCATTATTCAATCTGCTTTACTCGCTGTAATTTTGCAAAAAATTATTATTGAACAACACTATTTTTTGGATATTCTGCCTTTTTTTGGCGCACTAGTTGCAGTGTTACTCGGTCGAGCAGGCTTAATTTATCTACGCGAAAAGATCAACTTTGCCATAGGCAAAAAAGTTCGCCAGCAAATTCGACAGCAATTAATTGATCAACTTGAGTTGCATGGGCCTGCTTATTTAAATCAAAGCACGATCGGCGCATGGAGTACGTTGCTTATTGAACAAGTTGATAAATTGCATGACTTTTTTGCCCGTTATCTTCCCCAAATGCGATTGGCAGGCATGGCACCGATTTTAATCTGTATTGCTATCTTCCCATTTAACTGGGCTGCTGCTACAATTTTGCTGTGCACCGCCCCCCTAATTCCTATTTTTATGATTTTAGTGGGAATGGGAGCCGCCGATATTAATCGTCGTCATTTTAAAGCGCTCGCATATTTAAGCGGTCATTTTTTAGACCGTTTAAAAGGACTCAATACCATTCGATTATTCAACCAAGGCGAAAAACAAACTAACGAAATAGCCATTGCCTCTGAAGATTTTCGTATTAAAACTATGCAAGTGCTCAAAATAGCCTTTTTATCTTCAGCCGTATTGGAGTTTTTTACTTCTATTTCAATCGCCATTGTGGCGGTTTATTTTGGATTCTCGTATTTAGGCGAATTCGATTTTGGTGCATATAATGGAACTGTTACTTTATTTGCTGGTTTTTTTGCGCTAATGTTAGCCCCTGAATACTTTCAACCTTTACGTGATTTGGGAACTTACTATCATGCCAAAGCTGAGGCAATCGCAGCAGCAGATAATATCGAAACTTTTTTAAGTAAAAAAATCGCAACAAAACAAGCCAATGATAATATAACAAACATAAAATTGACTGAGCCATTAAAAACAATTGAAGCAAATAATTTAATTGTATTATCTAACGAACAACAACCTATCGTTGGTCCATTATCGTTTAGCTTGCAAGCACCATTTAAATTAGCGCTAATAGGAACTAGTGGCGAGGGTAAAACTTCGTTAATGCAAGTACTACTCGGCTTTTTACCTTATCAAGGCTCACTAAAGATTAATGGTATTGAATTTAATCAATTAGATATTAATGATTGGCAACTGCAAGTAAGCTGGATTGGTCAAAATCCTTACTTGATTAATGGTACTATCCATGAAAATATTTTATTGGGTAAACAAAATGCAACCAACCATGAACTGGATAACGTGATAGCCAAAACCCAATTGACCGAAGTTATTGCTAAATTACCACAAGGAATTAAAACCCAAGTTGGCGAAGATTCGGTACGTTTATCAGTTGGGCAAGCACAGCGGATCGCCTTAGCCAGAGCAATGCTAAAACCCTGTCAATTATTGATTCTTGATGAACCAACTGCTAGTTTAGATAAACAAACCATCAAAAATTTGGATCAGCAGCACATTACCCCTAATAGCATTACAATTACTCATCAAACAGATGACATGCAAGATTTTAAACAGATCTGGCAATTGGCTAATGGTAAGCTACACTGTGATATGGGGGATTTATGCTAGCTATATTACGCCCTTATATCGCACTATATAAACACTATTTTGGGCAAATTTTATTGGGATTATTTTTGTCAATTCTTACCCTATTTGCCAGCGTATTTTTGCTATCATTATCAGGCTGGTTTTTGGCTTCTACCGCTTTTGTTGGCGTTGCAGGTTTGTATACTTTCAATTATATGTTGCCTGCTGCTGGTGTTCGTGCTGCGGCAATTATTCGAACCGCCGCTCGCTATATGGAGCGTTTAGTTGATCATAATACTACATTTAAAATCTTAGCTTATTTAAGAACGTTAGCTTTTCGTAAGATTTTGCCCTTAAGTGCCAATCAATTAGCCCACTACCAACGGGCTGACTTGCTTAATCGCTTTATTGTCGATATTGACGCACTTGATCACTTATACCTAAAACTTTTTTCACCTATTGTAACCGCACTTGTTACCATTGTTGTTTTGTTTGTTGGGTTAGCAAATATAAACTTACCTATTGCGTTAATTATTACTATTATCCTTACAACCACCTTACTTGTGGTTCCGGTCATTTTTTATCAAGCAGGAAAACAACTCGGCAAAACACTAGCTAAACAACAAAGTGAATATCGTTTGTTATTAATTAATTATCTACAAGGACAAGCTGAACTTATCCTATTTAATGCACAACCACGCTATCGTGCTAAACTTGATGAGCTTGAATCAAACTGGCTTTATAACCAGCAACGTCAATCAACATTAATGGCACTATCAAGCGCATTGATTGTGCTGATTGCTGGATTTTTAACGTTGCTTGTTCTATGGCTAATTACCCAATACACCCTATCCCCGTTAGTGGCACTATTTGTATTTGTTAGTCTTGCAAGTGCTGAAATACTCATGCCAATTCCTAGCGCATTTATCTTTTTAGGACAAGTACTGACTTCTGCCACACGCACAACGGCTATTTTTAATCAAACCCCCGACATTCAATTTGTTTCTAAAGGTAAAGCGATAGATTTAACTACGGCAAAATTACAATTTGAACAAATTAATTTCAGCTATCCAAATCAACCTTTTGCGATATTAACTGATTTTTCCTTAATGGTTGAACAAGGTGAACATATTGGAATAATTGGTAAAACAGGTTGTGGTAAATCAACTTTATTAAGCCTAGTGAATCGGACTTGGGAGGCAAGCTCTGGCAATATTTATTTTAATGATACCCCAATAAATCAACTGGATGAAAAAACTTTGCGACAAGCCATTGCAATGGTTCCGCAAGTTATTACTATTTTTAGTGAGACTTTACGGCAAAATTTACTCATTGGTAATCCTAATGCAACTGATCAACAGCTTATTGAGGTTCTATATCAAGTTGAATTGGACAAATTACTAACTACAGAACAAGGTTTAGATATGCTAATTGGACAAGGCGGGCGTACTTTATCTGGCGGTGAAATTCGCCGTATAGGCATTGCAAGAGCATTACTGCATAATTCCCCTTTAATTTTAATGGACGAACCAACAGAAAGCCTTGATCAACAAACAGAACAACAAATTATTCAATTGATAAAACAGACATGTAAAGGCAAAACACTAATCATGGTTACACATCGTTTGACTGATAATCCGCTGTTTGATCGAATTATTTCACTTTGATTAATGGTTTAATTTATATGTCATTCATTGCTGATAAAGGGCAATATTAGCTTTCCGTAATTGTAAAAATTCGAAAGTTTTGCTTATAAAAACGTTCAGATAGACTATTGATTTTATTTGTTTTTAAATTAGATAGTTATAAGAAAGTAGTTTGAATGTGGTCTCTTTTTGGGGTTAAGTTATGATATTTAAAGTAGTTACACGAAACCTTCCCAAAATTCGAGTAATCTATTAAAAAGACAATCAAAATTTTCCCTTTTTAAATCTAGCTATTTAAATTGACTTAAAAAATAGTATTTCAATATAGTAAATAGCTCAATTTTTCTTGTTTAAATCTACTTTAGTATCATTACATGTAGGAAAACACAGAGCTGAACTATTTATAAGATGAACTATTATTCTACCACCGTCAAGCTAATAATAAGAGATATCTTCAAATAGTTTTAGATCATAATTAATTATTTTATTTTATTTTATTGGCTGGGGTACCAGGATTCGAACCTGGGCATGGCGGGATCAAAACCCGCTGCCTTACCGCTTGGCTATACCCCACTATAGAAAGTGAAAATCACTTTTGATACGAGCTGTGAGATTTGAACTCGCACATGTTTCCTAGCTAGACCTTGAATCTAGCGCGTATACCAATTCCATTATGCTCACATGAAAATAGTGAATAATTAACATACCAAACATTGATATAAATCAAGAATGAAATACCAAAATTATGCATATTGGAATGGCTGGGGTACCAGGATTCGAACCTGGGCGTGGCGGGATCAAAACCCGCTGCCTTACCGCTTGGCTATACCCCAATAATGGATAGATATTAAGATTAAATGGTGCGGGTGGAGAGACTTGAACTCACACGCCTTGCGGCGCCAGAACCTAAATCTGGTGCGTCTACCAATTTCGCCACACCCGCACTAAACACTTTCGGTAAAAGTACTACCTAATCCTAATGGTGGCTACGACGGGATTCGAACCTGTGACCCCATCATTATGAGTGATGTGCTCTAACCAGCTGAGCTACGTAGCCATTCATTCGCAACGTCGTAACCAACACTGCGAGGCGCATTATGCTAGGGTTACGCCAAATCGTCAACTATTTTTTTAAGATATTTTGAAAAAAAGTGACGATTGATTAAGATGCAATCAAATCCAGTTTAATAACGCTTCGATTCGCCTTTTTTGTAACTCAAAATGAATTTGTTTTCCTGTATAACCATCAGAAATAATTTGCTGCACATTGACGCCATTGGCGATTTTATAAGCTTCTTTTATATAATTTGCTTGTGCAAACGATGTTGTTTTAGTAAAAGCTTGGCTTGCAATAATTAATTGTTCAAGGTGCGAAGGGTTGCGCCATACATCAATGCTATTTAGCAAAGAAATAATTTGTTCAGCTGTCAGGGTTTGCACTTGTTCAAGGTTATTTCGATTCTGCTGAACCATGACGGCAACTTTAGTATAGTTGTTAGGTACTTTAATTTTTGCACATAATGCTTCGACCGCTAATTTATTAGATAACTGTGCACACAGTACAGCAAAACGGATTGTTAAATCATTAGTTAATATAGCAGATTTTTTTAGTGCATCACTAATAGTGTCTGTTAAGTCTAATGATGAAAATAATAATGGAAGCGCTCCACATTGTTCTAGTACTTGAAAATAGATCTGTGGATTTGATGTCAACAATGCTTTTTCAGTTTCTTTCCACACACGTTCTGGTGTTAAGTAACTAACCTCACCGGCTAATACCATTTGTTTCATTAGATCTAGAGTTTGAGGAGCTACAGTAAAACCGAATTGATGAAAACGAGCTGCAAAACGAGCTACGCGCAAAATACGTAGAGGATCTTCTCGGAAGGCTGGCGATACATGGCGTAAGATTTTATGTTTGATGTCATCAACGCCATGATATGGATCAATTATATTGCCATCTTCGTCCATTGCAATGGCGTTAATGGTTAAATCACGGCGAATCAGATCTTGTTCTAATGTAATCTCTTTACCAAAATCACAGATAAATCCAGTATAACCTCTACCGGATTTACGCTCAGTGCGAGCCAACGCATATTCTTCTTTCGTATGAGGGTGTAAAAAAACTGGAAAGTCTTTACCGACTTGTTGATAACCTAATGCTAAAAGCTCGTCTGGCGTAGCGCCAACAACAACCCAGTCATGATCAGCAACAGGTTGGTGCAACAATTTATCGCGCACACTCCCTCCTACAAGATAGATTTTACTCATCTATCTCATCCAACGATCTTTTTTGCGTCGGCTTGGTATAATTCTTGGTAATATAAGCCCTAAAATAAGACCGCCTCCAGCAACAAGACCACCATAGGTAAACCAAGTTACAATAAGGTCACGGCGTTTATCATCAACTTGATTTAGCATTGATTCAATTCGTGAATTTTGCTCCTTAACTTGTTGTTCTAGTGCTTCATTTTTATTTTGAAGTGTTTCTATAGATTTTTCAGCCGTCTGCAACTTTTGGATATAGTCACTTAACAATTTTTGTTGATTTGCCTCAGCATTATCAACTTTATCTTGATATTCTGCTAGTTTTGCTTCTAGCACTGGAAAGCGTTCTTTATAACTAGGTTGTTCATTTAGTTTGCTTGTTTCAATCCAAGCGGTGCTACCATTATTAAGTTGAATGTGAGTAAATTTGCCATCTGCACTTTTTTCAAGCTCAACAACTTTTTCTCCAGCTTTAACTGCATTAGAATACGCATATTGCGAACCAGGACCTCTACGCAAATAAATATCGACATTATCAGTCACATATTTGTCTATAGCGTAACCATTAAAAGAAATCGCAAAAAACGAAAGTAGTGCAATAATATTCTGTTTTTTCATATATTTCCAATAAGCATCTATAAATAGTTTCATGATAACATAAAATAATAGCAAGTCGCATATTCATTTTATAATAAATAGTTTTAAAAACTAAAATAAATATAACCTTCAATAATGAAATCGTTTACATTTTTATGAGATCTTAATCACAAAATATGAAATTAAAAATATTATTTTATATAAATAGCTATTATTTTATATAAGTGACATATTACAAACTTGGAGCCATTATGAATTATCGTCTTAGCAATAATAATATAGATATCCTTTTTCGCACTGAACCGTATGCCGAATTGTGTTATTTTGGTAAACGATTACAAAACTTTCAACCTGAAATGATTGACATGCTTTACCCTGCTGTACCTAATTCTCGTATAGATGTCAACGTTCCATTTACTCTATGCCCAGAAGAAGGTTTAGGTAATTTTAGCACACCTGGACTTGAAGGACACCGAAATAGTAAAGATTGGACTCCCGTTTTTACAACTAAAGAAGTTAATAAAACTGACAATAGCATTACCATTATTAGTGAAGATAACATTGCTAAACTTCGTTTAACCAGTTTTTTTATTTTAGATAAAAGTGGTGTATTGCAGTGTCAAAATACTTTAACCAATTTAGGTGATGAACCATATCAAGTTAATCGTTTTTCTATTACGTTACCGATTCCTGAACGGGCACAAGAATTAATGGCTTTTAGTGGTCGTTGGATTAAAGAATTTTTCCCTCATCGAACTAAAATATCACATTGTGGTTATTTACAAGAAAATCGACGAGGACGAACATCACACGAATATTTCCCTGGGATGATGGTTGGTACCGAAGGTTTTAAAGAACAAACTGGCGAAATTTGGGGGATCCACTTGGGATGGAGTGGTAATCATCGCATTCAAGTTGCAGTTAAAAGTAACGGTAAACGTTTTATTCAAGCTGAAGCTCTGTATTATGCAGGAGAAATATCACTAGCTAAAGGTGAATCTTTAAGTACGCCTTGGTTATATGCTACCTATAGCGATGAAGGCTTAAATAAAATGAGTCAACATTTCCACCAGTTTCTACGCAGTAATATTATTAAATTCGCCAAAAATAAAGCTCGTCCTGTTCATCTTAATACGTGGGAAGGTATCTTTTTTGACCATAATCCTGATTACATTATGAAAATGGCGACTAAGGCGGCTCAAATTGGTGTTGAACGCTTTATCATTGATGACGGTTGGTTTGGTAAACGTGATGATGATTACCAAGGATTAGGTGATTGGTATTTAGATGAGCGAAAATATCCCAATGGTTTAGAACCGGTTATTAAACATGTTAAAGATCTTGGTATGGAGTTTGGTATTTGGGTTGAGCCAGAAATGATTAATAAAAACTCAGATCTTTATCGTGCCCATCCAGATTGGTTACTTGAACTACCAGGTTATCAACAACCAGAAGGTCGCCATCAGTATTTACTTGATTTACAAAATCCAGCTGTTTTTGAATATCTACTTGAAAGACTAACTTGGTTACTCAGTAGTTATGACGTTGATTATATTAAATGGGATATGAATCGTGAAATTGTTCAGCCTGGTCATGAAGGTAATCCTGCTATTGTTGGTCAAACTAAAGCGCTTTACCGATTGCTTGATATTTTGCAAGAAAAATTCCCTACCGTTGAAATAGAATCTTGTTCATCAGGTGGAGGTCGAATTGATTATGAGATTTTAAAACGTACACAACGTTTTTGGACTTCAGATTCTAACGATGCATTAGATAGACAAATAATTCAACGCGGAATGAGTTATTTCTTCCCTCCTGAAGTGATGGGTGCTCATATTGGCGGAGCATTATGTCATACTACATTCCGTGAGCTACATATGAATTTACGCGGTCTAACTGCTTTATTTGGTCATATGGGAGTTGAACTTGATCCAGTAAAAGTATCTGAGCAAGAACAAAAAGGTTTTGCTTATTACATTAATTTACATAAACAGCTGCGTCCTATGTTACATAGCGGTAATTCTGTAAGATTGGATGTTGATGATAACCCTGCTATGCAAAGTTATGGTGTTGTTAGCCAAGACCAAAAAGAAGCTGTGTTTATTATTGCTCAACTAACATTACCAACCTACGCATTAAGCGGTAATTTACGATTGACAGGTTTGTTGGCCGATAAACAATACCAAATTGAAGTGCTAGATATGCCTGATAATATCGATCCTAAAATAAACGGTCATGTTATGAAAGAATTACCTCAATGGATGAAGGACAAAACAACGTTATCTGGTGATTGGTTAATGAATGTCGGTTTACCTTTACCTGTACTTGATCCAGCAACGGCTATATTAATAAAAGTAACTGCTAAATAATGTTATTAATACTTTTAAATTAATTACTTAGCGACTATCAGGGGATTTGCTAATCGCTGTCCCCTTAATATTCAATTTTTAATGAAACAATTCTAGTTTTCAATTCACCAATGATATTATTGGCAAAATTTTTATTTTACCTTATTATGATCAATTAGTTCAGTCATATATCAATAGTATTGCAAGTGAATTAACTTCAAGACAGTAAAAAAGATAACCCTTTCACTTTCAGTGCTTTTTGTCTTATATTATTGTTAATCTACAGAACTCTATATTGATAAGTATTAAATATTATCGATATTTTATGGATAGTAATTAATTAAAAGGTTTTTTATGGCGACAATAAAAGATGTTGCTCGTTTAGCTAAAGTTTCAGTTGCAACCGTATCTCGCGTAATTAATAACGCAAATAACGTTCGAGATAATACTAGAGATACCGTGAAAGAAGCTATGGAAAAATTAAACTACTATCCAGATGCTAATGCACGCGCTTTATCACAACAAAATTCGAATACTATTGGTATTGTTGTAGCTGATGTATCGGATCCATTTTTTGGTGCCATGGTTAGTACCGTTGAAAAAGTTGCCTCACGAACAGGTCATTTTTTGTTGATCGGTAATGGCTATCATAATGAGCAACAAGAATATAATGCTATTACTCAATTAATTGAGCATCGCTGTTCGTCGTTAGTTGTACATGCCAAAATGCTCTCTGATAGCGATCTAGAAAAATTGATGCAACAAGTACCCGGTATGGTTTTAATTAATCGTATTGTAAAAGGATTTGAAAAACGCTGTATTGCTCTTGATGATCGTTACGGATCTTATCTTGCAGTCAAACATTTAATTCAACATGGGCATACTAGAATTGGTTATTTATGTTCAAATCATAATATTTCTGACTCATCTGATCGTTTACAAGGATATAAAGACGCATTGTTAGAACATGGTATTAATGTTAATGAGAATCTGATTGCGATTGGTTTACCAAATGAAATAGGTGGCGAACAAGCAATGATGTCATTACTTGAGCGTAACTGCCATATCACCGCAATTGCTTGTTATAACGATTCAATGGCCGCCGGTGCAATGTCTGTGCTTTATGATAATGATATTAAAATTCCAAACGATATTTCGATCATTGGTTTTGATGATCTTGTTTTATCACGTTATTTACATCCTAAATTAACTACCATTCGTTATCCTTTACAGACAATGGCTGAACAAGCTGCTGAATTAGCACTAAAGCTTGCAAAAGGAGAAAGTATTCCAACAAATTTGATTAACGTCTATATACCAACCTTAACTAAGCGTTATTCAGTCACTTTTTTTAATTAATATGTAGGAATTACTGTTTACAGTCATTTAAGAAACTACTGTAATAAATATACATAATTTGCCTTATCATAGACAAAAAATATAGAGATATTATAAAAAAATTATCCGTCACTTATTTGTCTAAACAGTTTATAGCCAATCGCGAAACTATTTATTATGCTTTATCTTCTGATGCGAAATAATAATCTTTAAAGCAAGTATATCTACCAAGATAGTCATTATTCTACTCACTTAAAATTTCCATATTACTGGTATATTTTTAAACGTTTTTTGCTGATTATTTCTAACAAATTTTTATCAATTAAAACCGATAAAACTAGATTTAATATTTTATGTATACGATTACATAAATGTTAACAAGATCACCGTATTTAATTACAGACTCCCTATAATAATTAGTAAATAAATCGGTGATAGTAACAATAATCAGAGTAAAATGGAGAACATATGAATCCTTCTTTCAATGAAATTATAAGCCGGCACGATTGGAATAATTTATCTGTTTTAAGTATTAATAAACTCGATACCCATCCAAAATTTCATAGTTGGCGAAATAAACAACAAGCTAAAAATAATAGTGATTCAGATTCTATAATATCGTTAAATGGTAATTGGTTTTTTAGTTATTTTACAAGTCCCAAGCAAGTTCCAGAGTCATGGTTACAAAAGGAACTTGATGCAACTACAATTGAGGTACCATCTAACTGGCAGTTAAAGAGATATGATGCGCCAGTTTATACCAATATACGTTATCCTTTTCCATATAACCCACCTTATGTACCAGATGAAAATCCAACAGGATGTTATTCACGATATATTTCTGTGACTAAAGAGTGGCTGACTAAAGGCGATACACGGATTATATTTGATGGGGTTAGCTCTGCATTTCATCTTTGGTGTAATGGACGATGGGTTGGTTATTCGCAAGATAGTAGAATTCCAGCAGAATTTGATCTAACGCCTTTTTTGAAAGTCGGTAAAAACCGCATAGCAGTATTAGTCTTAAAATGGTGTGATGGCAGTTATCTTGAAGATCAAGATATGTGGCGATTGAGTGGTATTTTCCGAAATGTTTCCCTACTGAATAAACCTAAATCCCACTTAAGTGATATTCATATTGATACTTTACTTGACGATTGTTATCAAAATGCAACTTTATCTCTGCAGGCCGATATTCAGCATGATGGAAACATAGATTTATTGGATGTAGGTATTGAACTATGGCAACAAAATAAGTTAGTTGTCGAGCATATGCAATCAATCGGCTTACCTTTTGTTGACGAAAAAGGAGGATACACTGACCGTTTACGTTTTCAAATACCAGTTACTAAACCACAGTTATGGAGTGCTGAAACCCCAAACCTTTATCGAATTGTTGTTAGTTTATATCACAAAAAAACAGGATTAATTGAATCAGAAGCTTATAACGTTGGATTTAGGACTATTGAAATTAAACATGGACAACTATGCTTAAATGGTAAACCACTATTAATTAAAGGCACAAATCGCCATGAGTTCTATCCTGATTTGGGATATGCATTGACGGAAGAAGCAATGTTGCATGATATCAAATTGATTAAACAACATAATTTTAATGCTGTGAGATGTAGTCATTATCCTAATGATCCTCGTTGGTATGATCTTTGTGATCTATATGGACTATATTTAGTTGATGAAGCCAATATCGAATCACATGGTATGTTTCCTATGTCTCGTTTGTCGGCCGATCCTAGATGGCTTGCTGCTTATAGTGAACGTGTAACGCGAATGGTTCAGCGCGATCGTAATCACCCTTCTATTATTATTTGGTCGTTAGGAAATGAATCGGGACATGGGGCAAACCATGATGCACTTTATGCTTGGATTAAAAGTAACGATCCAACTCGTCCTGTGCAATATGAAGGCGGTGGCGCAAACACTACTGCCACTGACATTATTTGTCCTATGTATGCCCGCGTTGAGCAAGATCAACCACATCCTAATGTTGCCAAATGGGCAATAAAAAAATGGATTTCATTACCAAATGAAAATCGCCCACTTATTTTGTGTGAATATGCCCATGCAATGGGTAATAGCCTAGGTGCATTTTATAAATACTGGCAAGCGTTCAGACAATATCCTAGGCTACAAGGTGGGTTTATTTGGGAATGGGCTGATCATGGGATACGCTGTTCTACACCTTCTGGCGATAATTATTGGGCTTATGGCGGTGATTTTGGTGAGGCTTATCATGATAGGCAATTTTGCTTGGATGGATTAGTCTTTCCTGATAGAACTTCTCACCCAAGTTTGATTGAAGCCAAAAAGGTACAACAACCATTCCAATTTAAGCTAATTAGTCAAAAACCGTTGGTTATTGATATTACAAGCGAATATCTATTTCACCATGCAAATAATGAAACTTTATATTGGGAATTATTATTTAATGGAAAAAAATATCAAAAAGGAAAAATTAAGCTTAATATTAAACCCAATAGTTCATTACAAATAACTTTACTTGACGATATAGCAAATGATTTAAATTGTGAAGACTTACATTTATCAGTTCGTGTTATTCAAAACAAGGCTACACCATGGTCACAAGCTGGTTATATTGTTGCATGGGAACAATGGAAATTAGCTAATTCTTATATTCCTTCATTAGCTTTTTGCCAAGCAAAAAATAAACTAAAATGGACCGAAACTAAAGATGATTACATTATTAATTACAAAAACCAAAGTTGGCTATTTAATAAAAAAACAGGGCTGCTTTACCAATGGACAAAAGGTAATAAACCATTATTAGCTTCACCTTTTGCTGATCAGTTTGTTCGTGCACCTATTGATAATGATATTGGTATTAGTGGCGATTTTGATAGTAATAATAATCCATTCGCTTGGGTTGAGCAGTGGAAAGCCTCTGGTTATTACGATCTAACCCACTAATGTTTAGGTATGCATCTTACACAATCAACAGATAAGATTGTGATCGAAGCACTGCATGGATATTTGTTCAAAAACAAAAAAGTAATTCAAACTAAATAGCAATACGAGTTCGATCAAGAAGGCAAATTCACTTTATCTGTGCAAGTTGATATTGCTAACGATATGCCCGCACCCGCGAGAGTCGGTTTATGTTATCATAATGAAACAGATTCCTAAAAAAGTAAAATGGCTTGGCTTAGGACCTCATGAAAATTATCCTGATCGAAAAACATCAGCTATTTTTGGTGATTGGTCGTTACCTTTTGCAGAACTTTATACACCTTATATTTATCCATGTGAAAATGGATTGCGTTGCGAGGTTAAAAGATTGCAACTTAATGAGATGATCATAACTGGACATCAGTTTAAATTTAACGTTAATCAATATGGGACAGAGCAATTAATAGAAAAAACTCATCGTCATTTATTAGAACCTAGGTCATGCGCTTATATAAGTATTGATGCTTATCATATGGGAATTGGTGGAGATGATTATTGGACACCAAATGTACATCATGAATTCTTACTGACAGATAAACACTATAGCTATCAGCTTATGTTTAAATGTTAAATAAGCCATCTAAAAATATGGCACCGTTTTGGGTGCCTTATTTTTATTCAATTGTATTTTTCGATATGGTTATTTCTTAATAATTGTTATATTCCATTTAACATTTCACCATCAAACAGCTTATCAAGTTCTTCGATAAATTCTTGCAGAGGTAGGTGATAAAAAATGCCTTGCTCGGGCATTCCTCGTAAAAAGAGATAGTATACCCCTCCAAAATGCGTTTGGTATTGGTAATTAGACAAACGTCCTTTTAAAAAACGATGCAATGCTAAACAGTAAAGTTGATATTGTAGGTCATAGCGATGATCGCACATCACTTTTTCAAGCGCTTCTTGGCTATAAGCATCAACACATTCACCTAACCAATTAGATTTATAATCAACCACATAATATTTCCCTTCAAATTTGAAGACTAAATCGATAAAGCCTCTTAGCATACCTTGTACCGACTCAAAATCTAATTCGGGACATAATCTTGATAAATGATCATATTGTTTACACAAACTATCTAATTGCTGACTAGTGACTGTTTTGCGTATAGGGAGATAGAATTGCAATTCGTTAATATGTTGCCCCATTAACACTTGCGATAATATTAAATTTGGATCATGCAGTTTTGTAGTCAATATCTGTTGCATCCAATTTGTTACTACGCTATTCCACTCTGTTTCTAAATTGAGCTTTTTTACCATCTGATTACATAATTCAACAAGATTATCTGATGTGATATCTTCCATAATGCTGTGCATTAATGTACCGACATATGCTCCTTTAGGAAAATGGTGGATATCATATTGTGTGTCGTTTGATTGTACTTTATCGGATTCGTATGGGGATTCGTCCCAGTCATTAATAAGATCAGGCTTATAAGCCAATACATTATGATTATGCTTTTGTAATTCAGTATAACTTGTGACCCGCCAACTGTCTGAGATATTACGCGAAAATACGTTAGCCGATAATGATTGATTTGGCAAAATTGGCGGAATATACTGTTCGCTCTCTATTGGTAATTGGATATCAATTAAATTAGCTATATTGGCAATTGATCTTAATTCACTTTTTAATAAATGATTAATAGCCGATTGGCTTTTTTTCAATGAAGCAAGTCCAATACTACAATGATAAACCGAGCGAGTCATTGCAACATATAATAGCCGCAAATCTTCAGCAAGTCGCTCTTTTTCTATCTGCTCTTTAATCTCATCAGACTGTAACCATGCATAAGTTGGCTGATAGTCATTATTTTTATCATGATAAAATTGGCTATCGGATGCACGATATATTGAAATAAATGGTAACCAAACAATCGGAAATTCTAATCCCTTTGATTTATGAATAGTAATAATCTTGACAAGGTTTTCATCACTTTCAAGGCGTTGCTGATGATTTTCTAAATTTGGATCTGGGTTAACAATTTGTTTTGTCAACCACCGAATTAAGGCGTGTGGACCATCTAACTCATTTGATGTTTCTTGAAGTAATTCACCTAAATGCATTAAGTTAGTTAATGTTCGTTCACCATCTTGGCGAACTAAGATGTTTTCAGCTAGATGCCGTTTTTTCATCATTCGGCGTAACATAACCAATACACCATAATATTGCCAAATTGCTTGATATTGTTTGAATTCTTCGATCAAACTTTCCCATTTATCTTGATCGTCAGTGATTTGTTCAAGGTCTTTCATGGTTTGACCTAATAGCGATGTCATTAATGCTAGCTTGAGCATTGTTTCGTTTTCTGGCATTAAAACAGCTTGCAATAGGCTCAATACATCTTTTGCTTCATTTGAAGAAAACACACTACTATTGTTTGACAAGTAGACACTTTTAACACCGCAATGAGTCAATTTTTGTTGGATAACTTCGGCTTCACACCCATTACGCACTAAGATTGCAATGTCAGCTGTAGTCACTGGACGTTGTTCGTTTTCGCTATCAATTAACATTGACGAATTAGACAGTAAAGTCACTATTTGGGTAGCACAACAACTAGCCATGTGTTCTTGATAATCAGAATTGGTTGCAATATCATCAGGCAGTAAGTAAGCAGCTAATGCCGATACTTTTTGGTTGTTAACTTGCAAAGACTTTTGCTGATTCCGTTTTGCCGCTTCCATGGGTAAAAAAGGAATATCATTAAATATAAATGGATTATCGCAATTAGAAAATAATTGGTTAACAGCTTTGACCATCGAAGCAGATGAACGATGGTTTACATCCATGGTAAAAGAATTTTCCCCTGTCGATTGTTTAGCTTTTAAGTAAGTGAATATATCTGCACCTCGAAAGCTGTAAATTGCTTGTTTTGGATCACCAATAAATAATAGACCTCGATCTAACTTTTTCCTGTCATAAATACGATCAAAAATTTGATACTGAGCAGGATCGGTATCCTGGAATTCATCAATTAAAGCAACACAATATTTTGAGGCTATACTTTGCGCCAATCGATCTCCTGCTTTTGCTTTTAGTGCACGATTTAGTTGCCAAATAAGATCGTCAAAGCTCATCTCGCCATTTTTGATTTTTTCGTTATAGAGCCATTTTTGAATTACACTGACGATATCCATTAAGATTTGGCTTCGTAGATCAAAAGGTTGTTTATATAGATCGTCAATTTGTTCAAAAAACGAATGATATGGAACACTTTTTCCTTCTTTCGTCTTTTCGATTAAAACTGATTGCTTAAATTTTTCAAGTTCGTTAGGTAATTCAAACGTTCGAGTTTCGCTGTTAGCCCATGCCGATACTTTAATTACCCAATTGGGTAGATTTCGACTACTATATGATTGTTTTCTGACACCTGATTGTATAATGATTTCAACTAATTTTTCAGACAAAGTTAACCAAGATTTTTTAATATTTTCAATTTTTTCATAACTTTGTTGGTAAAAAAACTTTATTGTTTTACTTATATCTAGGTTTACCTTGCCAGCATTGTTGAAATCTAACCCTAAATAAGGGGTGATGTCTTTTAGCAATGCCGTTGGATCTTGCCATGTAGCAAGCACTAAATAAGCAAGTGGTTTATCAAGTGGTGTAAAATAGTGACGCCAAAAATCTTGGGTTACTCTTAATTTTAATTCATATTCATCAGAAATTAGCTTTTGCTCAAATAAAACACCCGATTCAAATGCATGGCTAGTTAGTATTCGTTGGCAAAAACTATGTATAGTATAAATAGCCGCATCATCCATTGACTGTTGAGCAATAGTAAGTTGCTGTACTGCAAATTTTCTATCATCAATTAATTCAATGAGTTGTTGATAAATAGGATCTTTATGATGTCCTTGTAATAGGCCTATTCGCAGTTCTTGAATATTTTGCCTTATCCTCGATCGAAGTTCTTGAGTTGCCGCTTTGGTAAAAGTCACAACCAGAATTTCGTTAACATTTAAAGGCCTTGGGTAACTATTTTGACCAATGCCCAATAATAATCTTAAGTAAATAAAGGCAAGAGAATAAGTTTTACCAGTTCCAGCCGATGCTTCAATTAAAGTTCGACCAGTTAGAGGTAAATCAAAAAGATTAAGTTTTTTTACTCCGCTTGATGATACCATTCAACATTTCCTGCAGAGTTTGGTAATAAACTAATACAAGCTATTGCGGCAGTAGAAAACATAGGAGGAGCAACTTGCGGACATAGTTCATTAACTAAATATCCCACCAATGGCAAATGAGATACAATAATCACATTTTCAACCCCATCATTTAACAATATTGCTAATACGTCAGCAATATGAGATGGGTTACCACCAGGCACTAAAAATTGATTAATTTCAACTTTTGCAACACTAACGTGTGATGATAATTCTGTTAATGTTTGTTGAGCTCGCAAATAAGGGCTAACCAAACCAATTTCAAATTGAAAATTTTGCTGTTTAAGCCATTTGCCAGCTTGATTTGACTGATTAATGCCATAATTTGTTAATGTTCTACTGGAATCCGATGAAGCAGAAAACCCTGCTTCACCATGTCTCATAATACAAACTTTCATCAATATTCAATTAACGTAATTTTAATTGGAAAATCATGCATTCTGCACCACAACAAAAGGTAAATTTTGCTGATAATTTAAAGCCATCGCTTATTTTATCAATATTGCTATTAATTTCACACGGCTCTGTTGCGACATCATTTGCAGCTTGAGTTAAAGATGCTAACTTAGCTTGAGCTTCTGATTCTGTCGCAAAGATGTGTTCATATTCAGCGCTACAGTCTTCATTATCAATTATTGTACCAACATCCACACAACAACATGCTGGAGTTTCGTTTGCTTTGCATTTGTTTAAAGAATCTGCCATGCTTACCTCTAATTAACTGTTAATATTTGTAATAGTATACTCTTAATCATAACTTAGGGCAAAGCGCTAACTCTATTTTGTTATCTAGCTGAATATGATGCTGTATGTGGCTACTAAACTATGTTGTTAGTTGAGATAAAAAGAATTAAAGATACCTCTGCCAAATGGCAGAGGTCAATACATTAGAATTTAGGTGCTGTTGGGCGACCACGCTTTTTTGCAAACGGTTTATCGGATGTATCTGATTTACTGTTTTTACGAGCTCGTTTAGTATCAGACGCTGCTCCACTGATTAAGCTCATTTTCATTGGTTGATTAAGTACTCTTACTTTTTCAAAATGTTTTAGTATGTCTTTTGGCATACCTTTTGGTAATTCAACTGTCGAATAAGTATCATAAAGCTTGATATTACCAATGTAACGACTGCTAATATCAGCTTCATTAGCAATTGCCCCCACAATATGACGAACTTCAATACCGTTCTCTTTACCAACTTCAATACGATACATATCCATATCACCAACATCCCGTCGTTCTCGACGTTTTGGGGATTCACGATTATCACCTCGTAAACGGCGTTCACCGCCACGATTATCCCGATCTCGCATTTCACGCGATGGTTTAAACACTGGATCTGGTGGCAAAATTAAAGGGCGTTCCCCTTGTGCTAATTTTAATAAAGCGGTTGCAATTGTTTCAAGATCGGCTCCACTATCAGCTTGTATTTGTGCTAATAACTTTTGGTACTCATCTAAATCACTACTCTCAAGCTGTTTCTGGACTTGCTCAGTAAATTTAGCTAAACGACGCTGTTCAAGTAGCTCTTTTGATGGCAACCCAACTTCTGGAATTGTTTTTTTGATAGTTTGCTCTATATTCTTAAGTAAACGACGTTCGCGGCTATCAACAAATAAAATAGCACGACCAGCACGACCAGCGCGACCCGTTCGTCCAATACGATGAACATAAGATTCAGAATCTAACGTGATATCATAATTGATAACTAAGCTAATACGCTCAACATCCAAACCACGAGCAGCAACATCGGTTGCGATTAATATATCTAAACGACCATTACGTAAACGATCTAATGTTTGTTCACGCAATTGTTGTGTCATATCACCATTTAATGCAGCACAACTATAACCGTGCTTTTCAAGCACTTCCGCCACATCTAAAGTAGCTGATTTTGTTCGAACAAAAATAATAGCCGCATCAAAATCTTCTGCTTCTAGAAAGCGAACGATAGCTTCGTTTTTACGCATACCTCTAACAAGCCAATAACTTTGGTCAATATCAGGGGCAGTTTGATTGGTACCTTTGATCTGAACTTCTTTAGGATTTTGCATAAATCGTTTAGTAATACGACGAATTGGTGCTGGCATTGTTGCCGAAAATAAAGCTGTTTGATGATCATCTGGAATCGTTGTCATAATGCTTTCAACATCATCAATAAAGCCCATTCTTAACATTTCATCTGCTTCATCAAGTACTAATCCCTTAAGATTAGAGAGATCTAAGGTTTTACGATTTAAGTGATCAAGCAAACGTCCTGGTGTACCAACTACAATTTGAGGACCTTGTTTTAAAGCACGTAATTGAACGTCATAGCGTTGTCCACCATATAAAGCGAGTACTTTAACCCCTTTCATATATTTTGAATATTCAGAGCAAGCATCAGCAACTTGTATAGCCAATTCACGTGTAGGAGCTAATACTAAAAGTTGTGGTGCTTTTAAGTTTGCGTCAATATTCATTAAGAAAGGGATTGAAAACGCAGCAGTTTTGCCACTACCTGTCTGTGCCATACCCAATACATCATTCCCCTCTAATAATAGAGGAATACATTCAGATTGGATTGGTGATGGTTTGCTAAAACCAAGATCATTTAATGCGTTAAGAATATCCTCGGATAAACCAAGATCAATAAAAGAAACTTCTTTTGTCATGTAAACTCGCTTATAAATTTTGAATATATAAACTCACTTATTTAGTAAAAATCCTGATAATTATTAACTAATATCATATAAGTTTTATCTTATTTTTTTAAACCAAATAAAGAAAGCAGATATAAATTTTGCCAGCTCACTAAATTGAAAATTTACAACTCACCCCAATAACTAACTGCCTATGTTAACTCAACAAATCGAATCTAAAAAATACACTAAGATTAATTAATATATCTAAGATAAAGCTAACCACATTATCTAATGTTGAGAACATATTATTTGACAAATCAGAACTACGCTATAACAATATTTTCACTTTTAAAACTGGCATGACCCTTGTTACTCTTCTTTTTCTTCAAGTAACTTCATTTCATAAAGTGCCTGTTGATGTTCAACATAGTTATAAATATTATTGGCTAAAGCATATTTAAATAACATTTTGGCACGTTCGTTGTCACCTTTACTTTGATAATATTTACCTAAGTAAAAGTAGGCTTCACAAAGGCGTTCGGCTAATTGTCGATTATTCTCTACACCTTGTTGAAGGTTCTGCATTAATTTAGATTCGTTAATTTTACCTAAATAAAATGCAATAATATTGCCACTATAACTCGTTTTATCATTAATCAGATCATAACGTTTTTGTAGCTCAATTTTGGCGGCTTTATTATCATTTTCTTTTTCAATCAAATAAAGCCATAGAATTCTAATAGGTTCATTCACATCATACTGATAAAATCGTAATGCATCACGCTCTGCGGCTTGATAATGGCCTGTACGATACAACGTAATAGCACGATTCAAATACGCATAAGTATAAGCGGGATCAAGCTCTAATGTAGTATTAAATGACATCAAAGCTGTATCAAAATCACCATCTCTTAATGCATAAGTTCCTAGAAAGTTGTAAATGTCAGGAACTTCAGGATTTAAGCTCAACAAATAGGAAAAATCGCTTTGAGCAAAGGCTTTAAAACCCAATGAATCATAGGCAATACCTCGCTCAAATATGAGTTGCATTCGCGTTCCAGTATCAAGGCCTTTTTGTGATAGCTGTTGGCTGAGCTGAGCAATTTTTAACTCATCATCATATGAAACTTGCTCAGGAACAGCTAACAAAGGTTGAGAATTAGAACAACCTGACAAAAGAATAACAGCTAGCAAAATGCAGCATACAGTTCTCAGGTTGAATAATCCCATTTTTATCCCCTAATGAATAATAATTTTATTCTGCTGTTGAAGTAACGTCTGCTGTAGGTTCGACAGCATCTTTCATACTCAAACGGATTCTACCTTGGCGATCAATTTCTAGTACTTTAACATTTACTTCTTGACCTACTTTTAGATAATCAGCCACTTTTTCTACTCGATGATCGGCAATTTGAGATACATGAACAAGTCCTTCTTTACCACCAATAACCGATACGAAAGCACCAAAATCAACGATTCTTGTCACTTTACCTGTATAAATTTTACCAATTTCGACATCAGCAACTAAGTTAGTAATACGTGCCATGGCATCTTTGGCTTTATTACCATCTGAAGCTGCAATCTTAACGGTACCATCATCAGTAATTTCAATAGTTGTTCCTGTTTCTTCAGTTAAAGCCCGAATTGTTGCGCCACCTTTACCGATAATATCGCGAATTTTGTCAGGATTTACATTCATTGTATAAATACGTGGTGCAAATTCTGAAATTTCTTGGCGAGGCTTATTAATTGCTTGTTCCATTACACTTAAAATATGTAAACGAGCACCTTTAGCTTGATTAAGTGCTACTTGCATAATTTCTTTGGTTATACCTTCAATTTTGATATCCATTTGCAATGCACTTACACCTTCGCGTGTACCTGCTACTTTAAAGTCCATATCACCAAGGTGGTCTTCGTCACCAAGAATATCTGACAATACGACAAACTGATCACCTTCTTTTACTAATCCCATTGCAATACCTGCAACAGATGATTTGATTGGTACTCCTGCATCCATAAGAGCAAGTGAAGCACCACAAACAGAAGCCATTGAAGATGAACCATTTGACTCAGTAATTTCAGACACTACTCGGACAGTATAGGGAAATTCTTCACGACTTGGCATTACCGCCGCAACACCTCGTTTAGCTAGGCGACCATGACCAATTTCTCGGCGTTTTGGTGAGCCAACCATGCCTGTTTCACCAACAGAGTATGGAGGAAAATTGTAATGAAGTAAGAACCGTTCAGTATATTCACCAGTTAACTCATCAATGATTTGTGCGTCACGCTCTGTACCTAATGTTGCAGTAACTAGTGCCTGAGTTTCGCCGCGTGTAAACAATGCACTACCATGAGTTCTTGGTAAGACATTAGTACGGATATCAAGTGCACGAATCATATCTTTTTCACGACCATCAATACGCGGTTCACCAGCAATAACACGCTTACGAACAATTTGACTTTCCAACTCAACAATAATATTAATCACTTCGTTTTCATCGAGTTCGTCATTTTGCTCTTTTAGTACAGCTAAAACTTCTTCTTTAATTAAATCAATTTGAGCATAACGTGCTTGTTTTTCAGTAATACGATAAGCTTCGCCCAAACGATCTTTAGCTAGTTCAACAATGGCGTTATATAGCACTTCATTTTTAGCCGGTGCTACCCAATCCCATTTTTCACAATTGGCTTTTTCTACAAATTCGTTAATATTATCAATAACAACTTGTTGTTGTTCATGGCCAAATACCACCGCTGCTAACATTTGATCTTCAGTGAGTAAATCAGCTTCAGATTCAACCATTAATACTGCACTTTTTGTGCCCGCAACAACTAAGTCTAGACGACTGGCTGTAAGCTCTTTTACTGATGGATTTAATACAAATTCATTATTAATAAAGCCAACACGTGCAGCACCAATAGGGCCGTGGAATGGAACACCTGATAAGCAAAGTGCAGCAGAAGCACCAATCATTGCAACTAGGTCAGGACTCACTTCGGGGTTAACTGAAACAACGGTTGCAATAATTTGGATTTCATTAACAAATCCTTCAGGAAATAATGGACGAAGCGGGCGGTCGATTAAACGTGCAATTAGAGTTTCACCTTCACTTGGACGACCTTCACGTTTAAAGAATCCACCAGGAATACGCCCTGCAGCATAAGTACGTTCTTGGTAATTAACTGTTAATGGGAAGAAGTCTTGACCTTCTTTTACTTTTTTATTTGCAACAACCGTGACAAATACAGCGGTATCATCCATATTAACCATAACAGCTGCGGTTGCTTGACGAGCCATAATACCAGTTTCTAAAGTCACAGTATGACGACCATATTGAAATTTTTGACATGTCGGATTAAACAAAATAATGTCCTCTTGTTATCTGTTATGTTGAAGTTTGATATTTCGACAGGACGCAGCATTACGCTACGCTTATTGATACTCTCTTCAACAATGTGGGGATATATACAACAAAAAGATTATTTCACTGTCACGACTAATGACAAATCTATAAATTATAGAGCTCTCATTAGTCGCGCGAAACATGAGATATAATCTTTACTTTGTTGGCTTACTTAAAATAATAACTTTTAATGCTCAATATTATATCAGAGCATCGATTTTTCACAACGAAAAAGAGGCCTAAGCCTCTTTTCAAGTAGATTGTCAATTAGCGACGTAAACCTAGTTTTTTAATCAATTGGTTATAACGTTCAATATCTTTACGACGTAAATAATCTAATAATTTACGACGGCTAGACACCATACGTAATAGACCGCGACGGCTATGGTGATCTTTTTTATGCTCAGAAAAATGACCTTGTAAATCATTAATACGTGCAGTTAAAAGAGCAACTTGAACCTCTGTTGAACCAGTGTCGTTAGTGCCACGACCATATTCGGCAACGATTTTCGCTTTAGCTTCTACAGTTAGAGACATAATAAACCTCTTAAAATAAATATAAAAAATGGAATGACCGATCTCTAATTCAGACATTCCTCGGTATCCATATAGTGAATATATGAGTTATGTAATTATACTTAAATTTATAAAAATAGCAATTTGATTTATTTAGTTAACAGCAGTATTTACTTAAGCTCAAAACCATACTCTTCTTGAATTAGTTTTTTTAGCGCCTCAATATAATTTTGAGCTGATAAGCTTAGTTGAGCCTTTTGTGATGTAATCCAACCTATTAGAATTTTTTCTTCTACATCTAACGGTATTGATAAAATATCAGATCCGTTTAAGTCTGCACTTAAAACCCCTGTGCTAATGGTATAACCATTAAGTCCATGCAATAAGTTAAATAAGGTTGCTCTATCACTGACGTGTATACTCTTTTTATGATAAACCGTACTTAAAATTTCTTCGGAAAAATAAAATGAGTTATATTCTCCCTGCTCAAAAGAGAGATAAGGGTAATCCTCTAAATCATCTAAAGTTAATAACTTCATGGATGATAATGGATGATGAGTACTAATAAATACATGAGGATTAGCTTCAAAAAGTGGATTAAAGGTTAATCTATGTTCTTTCAGTAACCGTAAAATCACTTTTTGATTAAAATCATTCAAATACAAAATACCAACTTCACTACGTAAATTAGCTACATCGGTGATAATATCATATGTTTTTGTTTCCCTAAGCGTAAACTCATACTCATCTGTTTGATTATTTTTAATTAAATTAACAAAAGCATTAACCGCAAAAGCGTAATGCTGAGTAGATATACTACATAACTGCTTAGAGGGTTCTTTTTTTGAGTAGTGCTGTTCTAATAGCTCAGCTTGATCTAGAACTTGTTTGGCATAACCTAAAAACTCAACGCCATCAGGTGAAAGTGAAACTCCTTTAGAACTGCGCACAAAAATCTCAATACCAAATTCAGCTTCTAGATCTTTCACCGCTGTTGATAAGCTTGGCTGAGTAATATATAAATTCTTAGCGGCTTCATTTATTGAGCCAGAACGTGCAATTTCTAAAATATAACGTAATTGTTGAAGTTTCATAATATTGGGACGTGTTAACACAAACTATCTTATATAACACAAATATATACTAAATAATATTTAAGTGAAGTAAATACTTATTGCTATTTTATACTCAAACATATAGTTACCTGAAAGTTTTTGACAAAAAATTTAATATAAATGAATTATGAAAAGTACAAATGAGAAGCAGTAGGATTGATAATAAAATTACTTTAGATATTTTAGGTAAAAAAATGTGAATTATCTGGCTTATAAGTATCTAAAAAAAGTTTTCGTAAATTAATTTTATACTCATAAGGGTCGAAACAGTAATTAACATTGGTCGAATTAATTTACGACCTTTGGCGATGACCATTTTAGCTCCAAGCCTTGCTCCTATAAATTGACCAACTAGCATAACCAATCCAATTGACCATATTACTTCTCCCCCTATAATAAAAAACAGCAAGCCGGCCAAATTTGAGGTAAAGTTTAGTACTTTGGTATGTGCAGTCGCTTTAGTTAAATTAAAACCTGCTAACGTGATATAAGCTAACGCATAAAATGAACCAGCACCAGGACCAAAAAAACCATCATAAAAACCTATACCAAAGGCAGGAATTAATGCGAATTGAATAAGTGAAAGGCGACTGTTACGGTCGTTTTCTCCAATAGTTGGAGAAAGTAAAAAATAAAAACCAACACTAATAGTTAAAATAGGTAATAATAATTTTAAAAAATCAGCTTGGATACGCATCACCGATAATGTACCAATTGCTGAACCAACAAAAGCAAAAACGATTGCCCATTTTTGTTGTTTCAAATCCACCATATGCTGCCGAATAAAATATAGGCTAGCAGAAAACGAACCACCGCAACTTTGCAATTTATTGGTTGCCAATGCACTAGCTGGTGGTAGTCCAACAGCAAGCAATGCAGGGACAGTTAATAAACCACCTCCGCCAGCAATGGAGTCAATAAAACCGGCCAAAGCAGCAATCAGAAAAAGTAAAATAAGCAGATCATAACTCATAATTTATTGACATCACCACATTGAGCCCGATAACGAAGGTAGTGATCCATCAGCACAATAGCAACCATTGCTTCAGCAATTGGTACAGCTCGAATGCCAACACATGGATCATGTCGACCATGTGTAGATACTTCAACGCTTTCACCCAAAATATTAACTGATTGACCAGGAATTTCTATACTAGGTGTGGGTTTAAGTGCTATGCTGGCTGATATGGTTTGTCCTGAACTAATACCACCTAAAATCCCACCAGCATGATTGGATAAAAAGCCCTTAGGTGTTATTTCATCACGATTTTCGCTACCACGTTTATTAACAACAGCAAAACCATCACCAATTTCTACACCTTTCACAGCATTAATACTCATTAGTGCATGCGCAAGATCAGCATCTAGTTTATCAAATACAGGTTCGCCAAGTCCTACTGGAATATTCTCAGCAACAATGCAAACTTTCGCACCTATTGAGTCACCCTCTTTTTTTAGTAACCGAAGCAACTGTTCAAGCGCATCTAATTTACTTTCATCTGCACAAAAAAATGGATTGTGTTCAACTTGTTGCCAGTCTTTCAATTCACATTTTACATCACCCATCTGAGCCAAATAACCACGAATAGTAATGCCAAGCTTTTCTTGTAGATATTTTTTTGCAATAGCGCCGGCAGCAACTCTCATAGCCGTTTCACGAGCAGAGGAGCGACCGCCACCACGATAATCTCGTATGCCATATTTATTTTGATAAGTGTAATCTGCATGGCTTGGTCTGAAGATATCTTTAATTTTACTATAATCTTGAGAACGTTGATCGGTATTTTCAATAAGTAAACCAATACTCGTCCCTGTTGTAACTCCTTCAAATACGCCTGACAAAATTTTAACTTGATCAGCTTCTCGGCGTTGAGTTGTATAACGAGATGAGCCAGGTCTACGACGATCAAGATCAATTTGCATGTCTGATTCTGTTAACGCAAGTCCAGGAGGAACACCATCGACAACACACCCTAATGCTACACCGTGTGATTCACCAAATGTGGTTACTTTGAATAATTTTCCGATTGAGTTTCCAGCCATAATAAATTTATTCCAATGATTAAAAACAGCTTATTTAAAACAATAATGATATTGGATCAGTTCTTCACGTGTGATAGAAAACACACCCAACCCACCACGTTCAAATTCTATCCAATTAAAAGGGACATCGAGATATTGTTGTTGTAAGCTAACCCAACTATTACCAACTTCACAAACTAATACTCCTTCTGGTGTTAAATAATTTATCGCATCTCGTAAAATTTTTTTTACCAGATCTAAACCATCAAAGCCTGCTTCTAATGCTAATTTAGGTTCATATAAAAACTCATCTGGCAAATCACTCATATCTTCACTATCAACATAAGGCGGATTAGTGACAATCAGATCGTATTGTTTTTCTGGCACATCATCAAATAGATCTGACAAAATAGGAGTAACTTGAAAATCCATTTCGTGCATTTCAATATTTGTTTTGGCGATATCTAATGCTTCTAAGGAAATATCAGTTATATCAACTTGAGCATCAGCAAACTCATAAGCACAAGCAATCCCTATACAGCCACTACCAGTACATAGATCTAAAATATTTTTAGGTTCAGTTAATATTATTTGCTCAAAATGGTTATCAATTAGTTCACCAATAGGAGAACGAGGAATTAATACACGTTCATCAACATAAAAAGCATGTCCACAAAACCAAGCTTGGTTAGTTAAATAAGGGGTTGGTACACGATCTTTTATTCGCTTTTGAATAATATCAATAATTTGATTTTTTTCATCATTAGTTAGATTTGCGGAATAAAATTCTTCAGGAATAAACAACGATAATCCTAACGTTTCTAAAACTAATTGTTTAGACTCATCAATAGGATTATCTGTACCATGACCTAAAAAGACATCTGATAGACTAAGTTGTGATGCTGTCCAGCGTATAAAGTCTTGAACTGTGCGTAAGTTTTCCATAATAACTCCAAATGATTTAGGAGAGGAAGGTATTGTTTGTCATTTTAAATAACAACTATAAATTACGAACTATTAAAATAATCTAGATAGCTAGTTTTATAGCGTTATGAACTAATGGTCCCATCTTTTAATGACTCAATATGGCGGTGAGGAAGGGATTCGAACCCTTGATACGTTGCCGTATACACACTTTCCAGGCGTGCTCCTTCAACCACTCGGACACCTCACCTCATTAGAACCCACTTTTCAAAAGTAGGTTGCATACTATAATGATCACCAACTAATTAATCAAGCTTTTTAATTCACACAAACAATAAAACCAAATGTTGCCAAAACAGCTAACACAGCAATAGTTGTGATTAAAGCATATTTTAAATTTGAATCCATTATGTTATCTCCAATTATTTATTAGCTTTCTCGATTGGTAAATCAAACGTAATAACCTCTTTAATAGGGTTATTGCCTTTGATTTTGGGATACTTAGGTGCAAAATCAAGAAGTATCTCGATAGATTCATCTAAGTAAGCATCAGGTTTTTTATAATTTTTTGGTAAATCATCTAATTTAGTAATTGATGGTAAACCTACCTTATTTAAACGTGCATTAGTTCTTTTTAAATCACGTTCCTCATTATTTTTTTGTTCTGATTCTCGTTTTTTCTTATTAAGTGAAACAATGTATTGACGATCTTTTTTATCATTAAATCGTTTAATATCTTCATCAATATACATAAATTCAGGATTATGTGAAATTCTAGACAAATGTTGTGATTCTAAGTCAGGCAACAATGGCTTAATATTGGCAAGAGTCAAATAATCGGCGGACGGTATTTTATCCCACGGTAATGCGTTATCTAAAAAACGCTCTCCCGTTTCATCAACATACTTAACTTTATTCATTTCAATATCTGGCTCAACGCCTTTTAATTGTGTGCTACCACCATTGATACGATAAAACTTCTGAATAGTATATTGAGCTCCGCCAAGTTCAGGCCAACTTGGATGTAGTCTTGCATCAACTGGATAAGAGATGTTACGAGAAGTTTGGACGGTTCCCTTACCATAAGTGGTTTCACCAACTATTAATGCTCGCCCATAATCTTGCATAGCCGCAGAAAATATTTCGGATGCTGATGCACTATAACGATTAATCATAACAACAAGTGGCCCGGTGTATTCAATACCTTTATTCTTATCATTGTAAGTGATGACTTTTTGTAAATTATCACGTACCTGAACAACTGGTCCAGTATCAATGAATAAGCCAGTTAAATTGATAACTTCGGTTAACGAACCACCACCATTATCACGTAAATCAATAACTAAACCTTGCAAATTTTCTTTATTTGCTTTTGATAAGAGTCCTTCAACTTTTTCCGTTAATCCCATATAGAAACTTGGTATTTCAATAACGCCAACTTTACCACGTGGATTATCAATAATATTTAATTTCGCTTCTCTATCTTCAAAATGAATCTTATCACGAGTGAGCTCAATTACTTTTGCCTTACTATTATTACCAGCAGGTAAAATTTCCAATCTTACAACAGTACCTTTAGGTCCACGAATTTTATCGACAATATCATCCAAGCGCCACCCAATAACATCTTCAATTCCAGAATTACTTTGACCTACTCCAATAATCCTATCCCCGATGGTAAGTAACTTACTCTTTTCAGCAGGTCCGCCTGTTACAAAAGACATAATCACAGTATAGTCATCTTGCTGGCTTAATGTTGCACCAATGCCTTCAAATGATAAACTCATTTCGGAATCAAAATCTCGTTTTTTACGTGGTGCCAAATAACTAGTGTGAGGATCAATTTCTCTGGCAAATGCATTCATAAATACTTGAAAGGCATCTTCATTATTTGATTGCATTATCGTTTTCAAAACGCGATTGTAACGTTTACTTAAAACTTTACGGATCTCTTTTTCATTTTTTCCTGATAAAGATAAACTCAATTCATCATATTTAACACGCTTATCCCAATAAACATTAAGTTCGTTTTCTGATGTCGGCCAAGCAATTTCTTCACGATTAAAATCAATTTCATCATTGGCAGAAAAATCCATAGGCCGTTGTAAAACTTCAAGAGCATATTGATAACGGTCATAACGTTTTTTCAAAAAAAGATTGTAAATATCATAAGCCGTCTTTAAATTACCATCGATTAATTCTTGACCTAAAGACTCTTGTCTATTTCGAAAACCATCAACATCACTTTGAATAAAAATGGATTTACTGCCATCCAATAATTTGAAATAGCGATCAAAAATCTGAGCTGAAAAAGCACCATCCAAGGAAAAATTACGATAATGTGATTGAGTAAAAAAATTCGTTACACGCTTAGCAACAACTTGGTGGATATCATCTTGCTTTAGAACTGGTATTTGTTCATTAGCTTGCGGTTTTGCCTGAACATTTTGGCTAAAAATACCAAAAATAAGGCTAAGTGTAATAATACCATTGAGTAATTTATTCATTCAAACTCTCTACCTATTGATAATATGTTCAGGTTTGACCGTTAACTCCATACCTGCACCAACCTTTACCTTAATATGCTCTTTTTCAATATTAATGACTTGTACTTTTATAGGTTTATTACCTACTATGACTTTAACAAAATCACCAATTTTTAAAGCTTTAGCTTTTTTAGGAAGCATCCGAGTAGCTTTACGTTTTTCTTTTTCACGTTCTTTAAAACGCTCTTTAGCTTTTTCTTTGCTCTCTTTCAACTGTTGTTGCGCATGATCTATCTGTTCTTGGCTAATAACCTCAGTAGGATTACCATCTAAATCAACACGATTGGCTCCTTCTTTTATACTATATAAGTAACGCCAACTCATTGTGTATGAGCGCAGTGCGGCACGAAGTTTAGTTTTACTAAGTTCGTCATTACCATATAAACGAGAAATAATATCTTGAAAAATTCCAATCTTTAATGGCTTTGCCTCACCTCCAAGGGTAAAACAATTTGGGAATTGTTGAGCTAAATAAGCAATAATCTCTTTACTATTTGTTAATTGAAACTGTTTTTCCATTGGTTATTCCATAGCAACTAAATTTTACTAGCGTTAAAGTATATCGCAGCTTATATAATAACACTAACTATCTTTTTCGGTTTATTAATAAATTGTTATAAAATCTTTAATATCTGTATGTATTTGGCATAAAAGCCAAACAGCTTATTCATTAGTTGATAGTTAATTAAATGCTACCACTCAAAATCGATTAAAATAAATACTAAAACGAATTAAACTATCAAATTCTTTCTTGTATTGGGTAGAAAAGAATAACATAGATACTTATGGTTATAAACTAAGATAAATTAAAAAAAGGAAATAAAATTTAGTGAATGGCATAGAGAAGATGTAACTATCTCCTAAAAAAGTACAGCACTAAAGAATTAAATTTTTTAATTATACCTTCAGTTGCCCTATCTTGAACGTTATAAAACATATGCTATTATCAATTCACATTTCATATAAACTACAAATTAACACAATAGGCAACTATATCATGAAAAATATTAAGAAATTTCTGCTCATCCTTTGTTCTATACTTGCTTTATCAGCATGTACACAAAAAAATCTTGTTGAGCAAGGCACACCACTTAATAACGTAAAAGTAAGCAAAATTGTTGAAGGGTCATCAACTGAAGCTCAGATTTTGTCCTTATTTGGTGAGCCAACAACAAAAACCACTATCAATAGCAACGAAACACAGTGGACATATCAATACACTAAAAAGAGCTCAACAAGTCATATGTTAATTGGCGAAACGCAATACAATATTATTGAAGGAAAGCTTGATATTATTATGTCTAAAGGGGTAGTAACATGGTTCAATTATAATGAAAACCAACGACAGAAAAAATGGTAATAAATTATCTTGTTTTATAGCACATCACCAAGATGTGCTAAGAATTTGTTATTTAAATCCTTTGGAATTACATTACTTTACTCATGTTTAAATTTCAGTCATCTATTTCCTAAAGAAAAGACATCTCTGGACAATATTGCGCTTTAGGTTATACTCATCAACGAAATTAACCAGACAATCGCTGCTTTGTTGTTTTTATAAAGAAACAAACAAAGGGGAGGAAAGTCCGGGCTCCATAGGGCAGAGTGCCAGGTAACGCCTGGGGGATTTTGGCGAGAGCGAAAATTCACGACTAGTGCAACAGAGAGTAAACCGCCGATGGCTTATTTTATAAGATCAGGTAAGGGTGAAAGGGTGTGGTAAGAGCACACCGCGCAACTGGTAACAGTTGTGGCACGGTAAACTCCACTCGGAGCAAGGTCAAATAGGGATTCATTGGCGTGGCCCGCGTTGAATCCGGGTAGACTGCTTGAGCTAATGCGTGAGTATTAGCCTAGAGGAATGATTGTCCACGACAGAACCCGGCTTATCGGTTAATTTCACCTTCTACTTCTTGTTATCGTTTAATCCAATTTTAGATTGCTTTTTATTGCTTAAAGAGCGCTTAACAGCAAGAAAAATTGAAAAAATTAACCCTAACACCAACAACAAAACAGGTATTAGCATTAATAAAGACATGATCTGCTTTTCATACTCTTTGAAAACTGGTGATAATCCAAATAGGTAACCTAATGTCACAATCAAGAAAATCCATAATGTAGCACTGATTATGTTATAAATATGGAATTTTCGACTATGTAGTCCTGATAATCCAGCCATCATCGGTAATAATGTACGTACAAAAGCAATAAATCGCCCAATAAATAGCGCTTGTAATCCATACTTATGGAATAATACTTCAGATTTATGATGATATTTTTCAGGTATATGTGCCATCCAACCTTGGACAAGCTTAGTATTGCCAAGCCAAAGTCCTTGAGCATAACCTAACCAAGTACCTAAAGCAGCGCCAGCAATTAAAATAAAATTAATTAAACCAAAATGGAATACATTTTGGCTAATTAACACACCAGTTAAGAATAATAGACTGTCTCCAGGTAAAAAAGCCGCTGGTAAAACGCCATTTTCTAAAAGAATAATGACAAACAACATCCCATATAGTGTCCATAGCACATTAGGGTTTGAAAGCGTTGCAATGTCCAAATTAACAAACGCATGATAAAGTGTAATTATTGTTTCCATCTATTTTTAAATCCCATTGATGTATTATTATTAGTGGTTAATGGTACCACCAACGGTTAAATTATCCACTTTTAAAGTGGGTTGCCCAACCCCAACAGGTACGCTCTGCCCTGCTTTACCACAAACACCCACACCAGAATCTAATGCTAAATCATTACCTACCATAGATATTTGCTGCATAGTTTCTATACCTGAACCAATTAATGTTGCACCTTTAACTGGAGTTGTTATTTTTCCCTTTTCAATCAAGTAAGCTTCTGAAGTTGAAAACACAAACTTACCAGAGGTGATATCTACTTGTCCACCAGCAAAATTAGGGGCATAAAGACCATAATCAACGCTACTAATAATATCGTCAAAAGAAGAATTTCCTGCCAACATATAGGTATTAGTCATTCTTGGCATAGGTAAGTAAGCATATCCTTCGCGACGACCATTACCAGTTGAACATGTATTCATCAATTTTGCGTTGAGCTTATCAAACATATAACCTTTTAAAATACCATTTTCAATAAGCACTGTTTTTTGGCTTGGAGTACCTTCGTCATCAATAGATAGTGAGCCTCGGCGGTTTTCAATTGTACCATCATCAACAATAGTGCAAACTTCTGAGGTGACTTGTTCACCAATTTTCCCAGAAAAAACTGAACTATTTTTACGATTGAAATCGCCTTCTAAGCCATGGCCTACAGCCTCATGTAACAAAACCCCAGGCCAACCAGCACCTAAAACAACAGGCATTGTTCCTGCTGGCGCAGCTTTAGCAGAAAGAGAAACGAGTGCTTGACGCACGGCTTCTCGGGCATAGCTGTCAGCATAACTTTCTGATGTTTTTGGGTTGATTGTTAAAAAATATTCATACCCAAATCGACCACCGCCTCCACTACTTCCTCGCTCACGTCTACCCTCTTTTTCAACCAAAACTGAAACGGATAAACGCACCAAAGGACGGATGTCAGCTTTTAATGTACCATCAGTTGCGGCTATTAAAATATCTTCATAACTTCCAGTCAAACTAGCTGAAACTTCAATAACTCTAGGATCGATTGAACGTGCTAAGTGGTCAATTTGTTGCAACAATTCAATTTTCTGTTCTTTAGAAAAAGAATTGATCGGGTTGATTGACGAGTATATAGATACTGTTTGAGCAGATTTAAATGGCGTCACTTTGATAGGTGTTTGTATTTTAGTGATTGAATTTGCTGCGAATATACTTTGTTCTAACCGCGCTAATGAAAGCTGATCAGTATAAGCAAACCCTGTTTTTTCGCCAACAACGGCTCTAACACCAACTCCTTGGTCACGATGAAATGAGGCATTTTTTATAATACCATCTTCAAGTAACCAGTTTTCATAATAACCAGATAGAAAATACAAATCACCAAAATCAATTTTCCTTGAGCTCAACATATCAAGCAAATGCGAAAGATCTTGTTGGTTTAGATTATTTGGGTTGAGCAGTCGTTCACTCACTTGAGTTACTATCATAAATTCCTTAAATTCTAATTGTTAACAGAAGTTTTTTGATAATCGATTATAACTAGTTGATCATAATAATTATTTAACTTTCATCATTTTTATACTGAAACGTATAGTTACCTGAAACTTTTTTACAAGATATTGCTTCTACATTAATACAACATCATATTGTTCTTGAATATAAAGTGGTTCAACTTTTACTTCAACACGTTTACCCACAAACACCTCAACTTCAGCTAAAGCATGGGACTCATCATTAGTTAAAGCATTAGCCACCGCAGCCGAAGCATAGACCAAAAAGTATTCTGAATGATGCGCTTTATAAACACGAACTATATCACGTAATATTTCGTTGCAAACTGTTTCTACCGATTTGACCATACCACGACCTTTACATGCTGGACATTCTTCACACAGAATATGCCCTATACTTTCACGTGTTCGCTTACGGGTCATTTCGACTAAACCTAAACTCGAAAATAAATTAACAGTTGTTCTAGCTCTATCTTTAGATAAAGAATCATGGAGCGATTGTAACACCCGTTCACGATGCAAATCTTCTTGCATATCAATAAAATCAATAATAATAATGCCCCCCAAATTACGCAAACGTAATTGACGGGCAATCGCTATTGTTGCCTCAATATTAGTATTAAAAATCGTTTCTTCTAAATTTCGATGACCTACAAATGCACCAGTATTGATATCAATAGTAGTCATTGCTTCGGTTTGATCAATAATTAAATACCCACCAGACTTTAATTTAACTTTACGATCTAATGCCCTTTGAATCTCATTTTCGGTATCATAAAGATCGAAAATAGGAATATTACCACGATAAAGAGATAATTTATTGGTTACTTCAGGCATAAATTCTTTTGTAAATTCAACCAATAAATCATAAGTTAATTTTGAATCTACTAAAATTCGTTCAATTGGATCACCAACAAAATCGCGCAATACACGTTGGGATAATGCCAATTCCCCATAAACTAGATTCTTACTTACTGGGCGAGCCATGCGTTCTTGAATTTTAGTCCAAAGTCGTTTTAAAAAATTGGCATCTTGTTCTAACTCATGCGCACTTGCCCCTTCTGCGGCCGTTCTAACAATAAAACCAGCTTCTGTTGTCACATATTGCTCAACAATATTTTTTAACCTTTCACGTTCTTGTTCACTTTCTATGCGTTGTGATGTGGCTACATGCGCAGAATTTGATCCCGGCATTAATACCAAATAACGTGATGGCAAAGTAATATCAGTTGTAAGCCTAGCTCCTTTAGTTCCCAATGGATCTTTAACCACTTGTACCATTAAGTCTTGTCCTTGGCGAACAAGTTCGGAGATATCTTTTACTTGAAATTGTTCTTGCTCTGTATCTGATACGCACTCAGTATGAGGCATAATATCTGATGCATGCAAAAAGGCAGCTTTATCAAGACCAATATCTACAAAAGCGGCTTGCATGCCAGGCAAAATACGAATTATCTTACCTTTATAAATATTCCCAACAATACCGCGTCTAGACTCACGATCAACATGGATTTCTTGCAATACACCATCTTCGATATAAGCAACTCGAGTTTCAGATGGCGTTACATTCATTAATAATTCAACAGACATAGATTTCCTTTTAATTGATAGCAAAGCTTCGTCTTATTAGTCGTAAAAATAAATAGATACCAATCCATAATAGACTATCTATACAGCTTGATATAAAAATCAATGGCGATATTGTTATAGTATGATAAATACAGACTTGAAATAAAAATACCAGTAAATTATAACATATCGATATCCCAAAGATGATAAACGACTGTTGCCATAACGCTAAATTACGTATCAATTGGAATTTAAAAACAAATAAATAAGCAATAAATGAATAAATAAAGGCATGGATTCCTAAAATAGAACCAGTACATAGATCCATTATAGTTCCAAAAACAAAAGCAGTACCAATCCCAACTCGATGAGGAAGCGCTATCAACCAATAAGCAAAAATTAAGATCAGTATATGTGGTTTAAATATACTATATGATGGAGACCATGGAATGATTTGTAAACATAAGCCTATTAATAGCGTTATCCAAATAATTATTATTCGATTACGACCCCTCATGTTTTACTCCTTGATTTCCCCACAATAACAATAAATAACGTAAACGCTTCAAATCCGCTGTCGGTGTTGCTGAAATAATTGGGGTTGAATCTGTAATATCAAGTTTTACTGAACTAACTACGGCTACCGGATATCCTTCAGGAAAACGACCATCAAGCCCTGAAGTAACTAAAATATCACCGACTTTTATATCAACGTTATTAGGCATAAATTCTAATGTTAAATCATTACTACACCCGTTTCCCACAGCAACCATGCCAATATCGTTTCTTAATACTTGTACTGGTATCGCATGTTGATAATCGCACAATAAAATTGCACGACTAGTTGATTGAGCTGTTTCATAAATTTGCCCTACAATCCCTTTTTCATCAACGACAGGTTGCCCAACATAAACACCATCTTGTTTACCTTTATTTACAACAAATTGATAAACATAAGGATCAGTGTCTATAAGCAATACTTGTGCTGCCATCTTCTGTTCATCATGCCTTAAAGGAGAACCTAACAATTCACGAAGTCTATCATTTTCATGTTTTAAATGCTCAAGTAACAATAAATCGTTTTTGTGTTGTAATAAGTCTGCATGCAAATTTGCATTTTCATTTATTAATGTTTCTCGTGTTTTGGACATCTCGTAAAGAGAATCAAACGACGACTTTGGTGCATTGGAAACATAATATAGAGGAGAAATAAGGGTATCTAAATAATAACGAATTTCTTTAAATGGACGATAATTGATATCTAATACAATTAGAACCAAGGCTAACGCCAGAGAAGTAAATAATTGTACACTAAGAGGGGAGCGTTTAGAAAAAAGTAATTTCATTGCCGGTACTTACCTGTTTAAAGCTCAAGATCTAATTATTTCAAAATATGACTCCGCCGACACGATTGTCGGCGGGGAAAATATGATATGCATGCTTACTTATTGTTTTATCAAAATAAAACTAATCAACAATAACTTATTAATTACTCTTCACTAAATAGATCACCACCATGCATATCAACCATATCTAACGCCTTGCCGCCACCTCTGGCAACGCACGTTAATGGATCTTCAGCCACTACTACATGAATACCTGTTTCAGCCGATAATAACTTATCAATATTACGTAATAGAGCACCACCACCGGTTAAAACCATACCATGTTCTGAAATATCAGAAGCAAGCTCAGGAGGGCACTGCTCTAATGCAACTTTTACCGCACTAACAATACCGCTTAATGGCTCTTGTAATGCTTCTAAAATTTCATTAGAGTTTAAGGTAAAGCTACGCGGCACACCTTCTGCAAGATTTCGTCCACGCACTTCAATTTCGAGAACTTCATCACCAGGATAAGCACTACCAATAAAATGTTTGATTTTTTCGGCTGTTGCCTCGCCAATTAAAGCGCCATAATTGCGACGAACGTAGTTAATAATCGCTTCATCAAATCGGTCACCACCAATACGAGCTGATGCAGAATAAACAACACCATTTAGTGAAATGACAGCTACTTCGGTAGTTCCACCACCAATATCAACAACCATTGAACCAGTAGGCGCAGATACAGGTAAATCAGCACCTATAGCAGCTGCCATTGGCTCTTCAATTAAATACACTTCACGAGCACCTGCACCTAAGGCTGACTCTCGGATAGCTCGACGTTCAACTTGTGTAGCACCTACAGGAACACAAACAAGTACGCGAGGACTTGGTCTTAAAAAACTATGGCTATGAACTTGACGGATAAAGTGCTGTAACATTTTTTCAGTAACAGAAAAATCAGCAATAACGCCATCTTTCATCGGTCTAATGGCTGCTATATTACCTGGTGTTCGCCCTAACATTAGTTTCGCAGCATGCCCAACAGCAGCAACACTTTTTGGAGTACCTGTGCGATGATCTTGGCGAATCGCTACAACAGAAGGTTCGTTTAATACTATACCTTGCCCTTTTACATAAATAAGTGTATTTGCTGTACCTAAATCGATTGATAAATCATTTGAAAACAAGCCACGAACTTTTTTGAACATAATAAAAACTCTTCCTAGAATTAATCTTGTTTAAGTATATTTCAGTATTAAAAACCACCATGGAATCAAAAAATAAATATTTCAAATTTATCAAGGCTAAATGGAGTATTATTTAATCCTTTCAAACCATAGCAAATCTCAATAGTAATTAACGGTCGATATTGTATCGCAATTATAAAATAATACCTAGAAAATAGTATAACAAGTGATTGTAAAGGAGATATATAATGACAAAATCTGTTTTACAGTGTATTCTTCCGCGTTAATGTTGAGTTACAACTTTATTACCGACTAAAAAACAGCTTTAGTCGATAATAAGGATGCATTTAAATAATTGTTACTTATATCAAATAAACACGGTGTAATTCATGGATATACGCAAAATTAAAAAGTTAATTGAATTAGTTGAAGAGTCAGGTATTTCAGAGCTTGAAATTTCTGAAGGTGAGGAATCAGTTCGAATTAGTCGAGCAGCTCCTACTACAAACTATTCTGCGCCAGTACAAAATATTCAAATTCCTCAACCAGCTCCTGTTGTAGTTGCTCCAACCGTTCAAACAGAAGTTGTAACTGATAATGTGGTAACTGATGGTACAACAATTAAATCCCCAATGGTTGGAACTTTTTATCGTACACCTAGCCCAGAATCAAAAGCTTTTGTTGAAATTGGCCAAACAGTAAATGTTGGCGATGTGCTTTGCATCGTTGAAGCGATGAAAATGATGAACCAAATTGAATCAGAAAAAGCTGGTACAATAAAAGCCATATTGGTTGAAAATGGTCAACCAGTTGAATTTGATCAGCCACTATTCATTATTGAATAATCTGAATTTATTATTGACAATACGATTAAGAGATTGAATATGCTTGATAAAATTCTTATTGCGAATCGTGGAGAAATAGCTCTACGTATCTTACGAGCATGTAAAGAACTTGGAATAAAAACTGTCGCCGTTCACTCTACGGCAGATAAAGACTTAAAACATGTATTACTTGCAGATGAAACCGTCTGTATTGGCTCAGCAGCTTCGGTAAAAAGTTACCTTAATGTTCCCGCATTAATTTCAGCTGCGGAAGTAACCGGATCAGCGGCTATTCATCCAGGTTATGGTTTCTTATCTGAAAATGCAGATTTTGCTGAGCAAGTTGAACGATCTGGATTTATTTTTGTTGGTCCTAAACCTGATACTATTCGCCTTATGGGAGATAAAGTATCAGCAATTCACGCCATGAAAAAAGCAGGGGTTCCTTGTGTACCTGGTTCAGATGGCCCTCTAAGTAGTGATATTGAAATTAATAAACAAATTGCCAAGCAAATCGGCTATCCTGTTATTATTAAAGCTTCTGGTGGCGGTGGCGGACGAGGCATGCGTATTGTTCGTGAAGAAAATGATCTTGAACAATCTATCAAAATGACCAAGTTAGAGGCCAAAACTGCTTTCAACAATGATATGGTTTACATGGAAAAATTCCTTGAAAATCCACGTCATATTGAAATCCAAGTACTTTCTGATGGTCAAGGAAATGCAGTTTATTTAGGTGAACGAGACTGCTCAATGCAAAGACGACATCAGAAAGTTGTTGAAGAAGCTCCTGCTGTTGGTATTACTCCTAAAATGCGTAAATTCATCGGTGAGCGTTGCGTTAATGCATGTATCGAGATTGGCTACCGAGGAGCTGGCACATTCGAATTTTTATTTGAAAATGGCGAATTTTATTTCATTGAAATGAATACCCGTATTCAAGTAGAACATCCTGTTACTGAAATGATAACCGGAGTTGATCTAATTAGGGAACAAATTTTAATTGCAGCCGGCAAACCACTTTCAATTAAACAAAGTGATATTGAAATTAAAGGTCATGCGATTGAATGTAGAATTAATGCTGAAGATCCTAAATCTTTTATGCCATCACCAGGAAAAATCACTCGCTTCCATGCACCAGGTGGCTTCGGCATTCGTTGGGAATCGCATATTTATGCTGGTTATAGTGTCCCACCTTACTATGACTCAATGATTGGTAAATTAATTGCTTATGGTGAAACACGTGAAGTCGCTATAGCACGTATGAAAAATGCGTTAGCCGAACTGGTTATTGATGGGATCAAAACCAATATTGATCTTCATATTGATATTATGAACGATAAAGGTTTCCAAAAAGGCGGCACAAATATTCATTATTTAGAAAAGAAATTAGGTATTTATGAATAACAAAATAATCCCTATTTATTGGGGATTATTGCTTTATTTAAGTATCAATAAGGTATGGGTAGAAACAAATGAAACAATGGAAACGAAGTGCTGAAGAAATTTTAACTATGGGACCAGTGGTTCCAGTTATCGTTATTGAACGAATTGAGGATGCTGTACCACTAGCTAGAGCTCTCATTGCTGGCGGGGTGAAGGTACTGGAAGTAACGTTAAGAACAGCTTGTGCGATTGAAGCAATTAAGAAAATCATCAAAGAAGTTCCTGAAGCAATTGTAGGAGCAGGAACAGTAACTAGTGTTGAACAACTAAAACAGGTTACTGAAGCTGGTGTAGAGTTTGTTATTACACCAGGAATTACCGATGCTATTTTAGAAGCGGCAGTTGCAGGCCCTATCCCTGTTATTCCTGGTATTGCAACTATTTCTGAATTATTAAAAGCCCAAGAATATGGTTTAACGGCATTAAAATTCTTCCCAGCTGAAATCAATGGCGGAGTTGCAGCATTAAAGGCATTTTCTGGACCTTGCGGATACATGAAGTTTTGCCCTACAGGCGGTGTGAATCCTAAAAACTACCGTGATTATTTGGCACTTAATAATGTACTATGTGTTGGTGGAACTTGGTTTATTCCAACCGATGCCATAGCAAAAGGTGATTTTTCTAAAATCACTGAAATGGCTAAGGAAGCTGTTGCTGGTGCACAGTAGCTAATATTATTCCGCCGATACAATAATCGGCGGTTAATTACTGTTTCCTAACTTTAATTAACTTCTCAATCCTAGCCCTCTATCAATCAGTCGCCATGCAATTACATAAAGTACAGTCACAAATAAAATTAGCATTGAAAAAGTGATCCATAACGGCACGTCTGACACGCCCAAAAATCCATAACGAAAACCGTTAATCATATAAACGATGGGATTAATTTTCGATACCCATTGCCAAAAAGTTGGTAACATAGTAATTGAGTAAAAAACACCACCAAGATAAGTTAATGGTGTTAACACAAATGTTGGAATAATACTTATATCATCAAACGTTTTGGCAAATACTGCATTGAGTAGACCTGCTAATGAAAATAAAATCGAGGTCAATAGCAATGTAAAAATAACAAACAACCAAGAATGTACATCAAAGCGAACAAAAAATAGCGATACGATAGTAACCAAAATACCCGTTAAAATACCGCGCATCACACCGCCACCGACATATCCTAGAATAAGAATATTTGTTGGTACTGGTGCCACCAATATTTCTTCAATATTACGTTGAAATTTAGCACTAAAAAAGGATGAACAAACATTGGTATAGGAATTAGTAATTACTGACATCATTATTAAGCCTGGCACAATAAATTCCATATAGCTAAAACCACCCATGTCACCAACACGAGAGCCAATTAAATTACCAAAGATAATAAAATAAAGCGACATGGTAATAACAGGTGGAATTAAGGTCTGGATCCAAATTCTTAAAAATCGGGTTACTTCTTTACGCCAAATACTTTTTAAGGCAATCCAATATAAATTATTCATTAATGCCACCTTTTTGTTTAGTATCACTATGCAACAGCTCAACAAATAACTCTTCTAATCGATTCGCTTTATTTCGTACGCTGATTACTTTAATATTTTGTTTATTTAATTGTTCAAATAATTGATTTAATCCATTTTGTTTATCTACTTTCACTTCCAACATACCAGGCTCAACATCGGAATAATTATAGCCATTTAACTCAATCTGCTTAGGCGTCGCCACATAATCAATAACAATTGTTTCAGATTGGCTTTTCGACAATAGCTCACGCATTGATGAGTTTGCTATCAATTTGCCGCTCTGAATAATACCAATATTTCTACAGAGCATTTCTGCCTCTTCTAAATAATGTGTGGTTAAAATAATTGTGATACCTTGACGATTGATTTCACGTAAAAAATCCCACATAGAACGGCGTAATTCAATATCAACGCCTGCTGTCGGCTCATCAAGAATTAATAATTTAGGTTCATGCACGAGAGCTCTGGCTATCATTAATCGCCTTTTCATTCCACCTGATAGCATATTAGCTCGACTATGGCGTTTATCCCACAAATCTAAAACTCGCAAATATTTTTCGGCTCGCTCTAATGCGATTTTTCGGGGCAATCCATAATAACCACCTTGATTAGTGACTATTTGTAACACTTCTTCAAATTGATTAAAATTGAATTCTTGCGGTACAATTCCTAATTGTCTTTTGGCATTTACAATATCGGTATCTAAGTCGTAGCCAAAGATTTTTACTTGCCCACAAGTTTTAGTCACTAATGAACTAATAATACCTATAGTTGTTGATTTACCAGCACCATTTGGTCCTAGCAAAGCATAAAAATCACCAGCTTGTACAGTTAAATCGATACCTTTTAATGCTTCTATACCATTTTTATAAATTTTTTTGAGTGAGATTAACTCAAGTGCAGGAATTGATGGCATGAATATATCCTAAGTGAATCAATTGTTATTTTAATAATATGATATCATGTTTAATGAATCGACAATATAATCAATCATTGTAAAAACCTTTTTAGTTTAATTTTATTTATATCAATATAAATAAAATTATAATTTCTAAAATAGAACACATATTATTAATTAAATACTAATAACGTATCTTTAATTATCAATCTGCGTCTAAGTTATTGCTTAAGGAATAAGTATCATGTTTAAGATTGGATTAGTTTCAGTATCAGATAGAGCATCAAGTGGTATTTACCAAGATGAGGGCATACCATCATTAATATCATGGTTACAAACAGCACTGAAAACACCATTTACAACCGAAAACCATATTATTCCAGATGAGCAAGTTGTTATTGAAAAAACATTATGCGAACTTGTTGATAATCAACATTGCCATTTAATTTTAACTACTGGTGGTACAGGCCCTGCGACTAGAGACGTAACCCCAGATGCAACATTAGCAATCGCTGATCGTGTAATGCCTGGTTACGGCGAACAGATGCGTCAGATCAGTTTACATTTTGTACCAACTGCTATTTTATCTAGGCAAGTTGGTGTTATTCGCAAAAAATGTCTAATCATCAACCTACCTGGAAGGCCAAAATCAATTAAAGAAACACTTGAGGGTGTTAAAGATGATCAAGGTAATGTTATTGTGAGTGGCATATTTGCTAGTATCCCTTATTGTATACAACTACTAGAAGGACCTTATATTGAAACCTATGACCAAATAGTGAAATCTTATAGACCGAAGGATGCTATTAAATCAACACTTTAATTTTATGCTATTTTACGCATAATTATGTATATAATAATTGCTACTGATACATTAAAATTGGTAGTAGTTATTTTGGTTTAAATATCAATTAAACTTTATTATGAGTCTTATAACAACATTTATTAGTAGTAAAGAGTAACAAATTAGAAGCCAAGGAACATTATGAAACAAGCTAATCTCACAAAAACATTTAAAGAGATGCTTCGTCAAGAGAAGTTTAGTTCACAAGTAGAAATCGTACAAGCGTTACAAGAACAAGGATTTGATAACATTAATCAATCAAAAGTTTCACGTATGCTAACAAAATTTGGTGCGGTAAGAACCAGAAATGCAAAATCCGAAATGGTCTATTGTTTACCTGCAGAAATAAGCGTACCAACAACTAGTAGCCCATTGAAAAATTTAGTGATTGATATTGATTTCAATAGTTCAATGGTGGTAATACGTACTAGCCCAGGCGCAGCTCAACTCATTGCTCGATTACTAGACTCAATTGGTAAATCGGAAGGTATTTTAGGTTCAATTGCTGGTGATGATACAATCTTTAGTACACCAACTAAAGATTGTACAGTAAAAAAATTATATCAGACCATTATTGAATTGTTTGAACGAGAGCTATAAATCTTTCAATTTCACTTTATTACAACCAAATAATTTTTAACTTTTAACCTATTGACACAATTAATAAAATCGTTAATCCTATATAGTGCTGATTTCGTAACAGAAGTTGCAAAACGAAGAGGCGCATTACTCAGGTAAGTCATTTTAGGGACTGGAACCACTAATAAATGATCGAGGGGACGTAATGCCGAGGTTTGATTACCCATCCAGAAGTAATTAAATCGACTGCAAGGGCTGAATCCCTTGGGTTGTCACCTTAACAGGTGGAGCGCTTCATGGTTTGTACTTTTTAATTGTAAATAGAACATGCCAGCTCTAACTCTGTTAAAAATAAAAATTTTTAATATGAGGAATCCATGGAAACATCATTTGTAATAGCTAAATTTGGTGGTACTAGTGTTGCCGATTATCTAGCAATGGTTAATAGTGCCAATATTGTAATAGCTAACCCTAACGTAAAGGTTGTTGTATTATCAGCCTCCGCTGGTGTAACAAATTTGTTAGTTGCATTAGCAGAAGGACGTGACGCTGAAGTAAGATCTCAACATATTGCGAAAATTCAATCGATTCAATACAACATTCTAGAACAATTACCTGAAAATCCCAAACTACACGCAGAAATAGACCAAATCATTACCAATATAGCCTCATTGTCAGAAGCGGCAAGCTTAGCAACATCACCTGCGTTAACCGATGAGCTTGTTAGTCACGGTGAAATTATGTCTTCAAAACTGTTTGTCGAAATACTAAAAGAAAAACAGAAAAAAGCCATGTGGTTTGACGTACGAAAAGTTATGCGCACCAACGATAACTTTGGTAAAGCAACACCTAAAATTGAAGATATTAAACAGCTTTGTTGTGCCCATTTAAAGTCATTAGACAATAGTTGTGTCATTGTGACACAAGGATTTATTGGTAGTGAAAGTTCTGGAAAAACCACTACTTTAGGACGAGGTGGAAGTGACTATACAGCAGCTTTATTAGGTGAAGCATTGGGTGCAACTCAAATTGATATTTGGACTGATGTTGCTGGAATTTATACTAACGATCCTCGCATTACTCCAGCAGCTAAACGCATTGATGAAATATCTTTTGCGGAGGCGGCCGAAATGGCAACGTTTGGAGCAAAAGTACTACACCCAGCAACGCTAGTCCCAGCTGTACGTAGCAATATTCCAGTCTTTGTTGGTTCAAGTAAAGAACCACAAGATGGAGGAACTATTGTTTATAGTACTAATAGCATCACATCTAAATTACCTGTCTTCAGAGCATTAGCGTTACGTCGTAAACAAACCTTACTAACTTTAACCAGTTTAAATATGCTACATGCACAAGGCTTTCTTGCAAATGTGTTTACGATATTAGCCAAGTATAACATTTCGGTTGATTTAGTAACTACATCAGAAGTAAGTATTGCACTAACCATCGACACTACTGGTACAAACACCAACGGAAACAGTTTATTAACGAAAGAATTATTTGATGAATTATCAAATGTTTGTCATGTCGATATAGAAGAAGATTTAGCACTCATTGCTATTATTGGTAATAACCTAACCTCAACCAGAGGTATTGCAAAAGAAGTGTTTGGTGTATTAGATGAATTTATTATTAGGCTTTGCTGTTATGGGGCAAGTACACACAATCTTTGCTTATTAGCAAAAAGCAATGATGCCGAATCAATTATCAAAATTCTACATAAAACAATTTTCGAACAATAATATATTAAGGGAGATTAAACCTCCCTTTTAATTACGTTTAGTTATCTTCCTATATTCATCAAGTATATGTCCAGAGTTGGAAACATGGTCAAATACTTTAATTTTAATTAAAAAAAATCATAAGTTAACAAATTACCAACAACATTTACCCACAAAACCATAAATCATTGATTATTAAAAAATTTACCGTCATCTATTATTTTTAATCAATTGATTAAAACTATTACATTGAGCATCAACATCTGTTAGATTTTTTAATTTATTTGAGTAAACTAAAATTAATTTCAATAAAAGAAGGAAATTATCATGGCTATTATAAGTTGGGTTATTTTAGGATTAATTGCCGGCTGGATTGCAAAGTTTTTCATGCCACTAGGGCGTGTAGGGGTTATTAAAACTATTTTATTAGGCATAGCAGGAGCCTTAGTGGGTGGGTATATTAGCACCTTCTTTGGTTGGGGTAGTGTAACTGGATTTAATTTCCCTAGTTTGTTAATTTCAGTACTTGGATCGATTATACTCATTTATATCTATCGCCATTTAAAACAATAAGTTATTTTAATTTAAATTGGCGGGTAAACCGCCAATTTAAATAAGATTAAGGTTTGTATTTATAGTACATCATATTTCTTATCATCAACCTTAAAAACATCTATACAAACTCAACAAATTTAATTCAGTTATATTGTTATACGCATTTTCTCAATTTTGCTTACAAAGTTCTTAATAAGTAATTTCGTCATATCCAGAATTTTGTTATATTATCTAACAAAATCCATCAATTTTACCCTGTAGATTATAATGTTAAAAATATTCAATACATTAACACGAGAAAAAGAAATATTTCACCCAATTACCCCTAATAAAGTTGGACTCTATGTTTGTGGAGTGACAATTTACGATCTTTGTCATATTGGTCACGGACGTACTTTCGTTGCTTTCGATGTTGTCGCACGTTATTTACGTTTTTTAGGTTACGATTTAACTTATGTTCGTAATATTACTGATGTTGATGACAAAATAATTAGACGTGCGTTCGAAAATGGTGAAACCTGTGATCAACTTACAGATAGAATGCTACAAGAAATGTATGCCGATTTTGATGCACTAAATATTCGTCGACCTGATATAGAGCCTCGTGCAACTCATCATATGCCACAAATTATCAAATTAGTTGAAGAGCTTCTCGAAAAAAAACATGCATATATTGCTAATAATGGTGATGTCATGTTTTCGGTAGACAGCGATCCGAATTACGGTATTTTATCTCGCCAAAATTTAGAACAATTACAAGCTGGTGCTCGAGTTGAAGTTGTTGATGTTAAACAAAATCCAATGGATTTTGTATTATGGAAAATGTCAAAACCTAACGAACCAAGTTGGGATTCACCATGGGGTAAAGGTCGCCCTGGTTGGCACATTGAATGTTCAGCAATGAACAGCTATCAATTAGGCAATCACTTTGATATTCACGGTGGCGGTTCAGATTTAATGTTTCCACATCATGAAAACGAAATTACCCAATCAACTTGTGCGCATAACGGTCAATATGTAAATTACTGGATGCACTCAGGTATGGTGATGGTCGACCAAGAAAAAATGTCAAAATCACTCAATAATTTTTTCACTATTCGCGATGTATTAAAGCATTATGATCCTGAAACAGTACGTTATTTTTTACTATCTGGTCATTATCGTAGTCAGTTAAATTATAGTGAAGATAATTTAAAACAAGCAAGAATGGCACTTGAGCGACTATATACAGCCTTGCGAGATACTGATGCGAATCATCCACATACGACACCTGATAGTAATTATTATCGCCAGTTTTGTAACGCAATGGATGATGACTTTAATACACCAGAAGCTTATTCAACGCTTTTTGATCTGGCTCGTGAAATAAACAAAGCCAAAGCCGATAATAATATGCAACTCGCTAATGAATTAGCAGCTGAGTTACGTTATTTATCAGCAGTTCTTGGATTATTAGAACAAGATCCTGTTAAATTTTTACAAGGTGATAAGCAAGATGATGTTGATGTGGCATTAGTTGAAGCATTAATAAAACAACGTAACGAAGCAAGAGCAAGCAAAAATTGGTCTCAGGCCGATGAAGCTCGTGACAAACTAAATGCAATGAATATTGTTCTTGAAGATAGTGCAAATGGCACAACATGGCGCAAAAAAGCTAAAAGCTAACATACTTAGAATTGATATTTTGATTAATAGATAAGATACTACATTAAACAGTATCAACCTTAAAATAGCACCCACAAATCTGTGGGTGTTTCTATTTGTCATCAATGTAAAATTTTATTAATCGAAGTTAAAATGCCACGCAAAATATTTAGTTCCTGTTGTTCAATACGTGCACGTGTAAATAATCGACGCAAACGCCCCATAATTTGTCCTGGATGATTGGCATTAATAAAGCCTGTCTGTAATAAAGTTTGTTCTAAATGCTGGTAAAAGCGCTCTATATCAGCATCTATAGGAAACTCAGTTTCAGCCATATTCTCATTCTCCTTTTCAGATTGCTGATCTTCAAGATTGAGCATTGACATGCGAATTTCATAACACAAAACCTGTACCGACATAGCAAGATTTAAAGAACTATAACTAGGGTTAGCTGGAATTCCAACATGATAATGGCACTTTTGCAATTCTTCATTAGTTAAACCAACACGCTCACGCCCAAATACCAAAGCGACTTGAGTATGGAGATTTGAGGCTTCTTGAATAATCTTATCGCCACACTTTTTGGGAGTTAAATATGGCCACTGTAAACTACGAGAACGCGCACTAGTACCAATCACTAAAGTACAATCAGCAATGGCTTGTTCAAGTGAAGAAAAGATTTGTGCATTTTTTATAATATCACTGGCACCTGCAGCTAACGAAATCGATTGAGAATCAGGCTTTATGATCGGATTAACTAAACAAAGGTTAGTTAATCCCATGGTTTTCATTGCTCTCGCAGCAGAGCCCATATTGCCTGTATGAGATGTTTCAACCAAAACAATCTTCACATTATCTAAATAATTCACATTGTCCCCATTATTAAATAATTACTATAACACAGGATAAACTAAATAATTATTAATACAGTATATATTAAAACCATGGTAAAATCAGTTTCATCTGGTCCACATGTTATGCAATATTTAGTCAATGAAATCTATTTTAAAATTAAACTAATAAAAATCAGGCAAAAACAAAAATCTTATTAAAGAGACTAAAATAATTTGCCAATATAGTAACAACATTAAAATTAACTTTGTTGATAAAAAAGAGGAGGTCAATTATGAGTTTAAGTATTACCAGTAAACAAATGGATGTTACCCCTGCAATTCGTAGCTACCTAGAAGATAAGTTTTCGAAGTTAGATAAATGGAGAGCACTGCTAATCAACCCTCATTTTATTTTATCTAAAGAACCAGATGGATTTATTGTTGATGCAACAATTGCCACCAAAGGAACCTCATTAGTTGCTTCTGCCAAACATATTGATATGTATGCTGCAATAAATGACCTTATTGATAAGCTTGAAAAACAACTTAATAAGCTACAACACAAAAACGAATCTCGACGTACAGTTAACAGCATAAAAGACGCAGTATTAGAAGAAGAAATTTAATTTGTCAATTTTCTTGATTGAATAAAAAGGCACTTTGATGGTGCCTTTATTTTTTTGCTTGTTATAATATAAACTATCTTTTTTTAAATAATTAATAAAAAATGGCTACAAATCCTTTATTATCTTTGCGAGATAAAATTAATAAATTAGATAAAGCATTGTTAGAGCTTATTGCCCAGAGGCGCCAACTTTCAACACAAGTAATTCATACAAAAATTGAAGCAAATATTCCTGTGCGTGATATTGATCGTGAGCGTTCACTTATCAGAACTTTAATCAATGAAGGCAAAGACTATCATCTTGATGATATTTTCATTAAACGCTTATATCAATTAATTATTGAAGATTCTGTACTATTACAACAAAAAATCTTGCAAGAAAAACTTAATCTCAGCACAATCACCACAGCCAAAGTTGCCTTTTTAGGCCCCAAAGGATCTTATTCGCATTCTGCTGCGCGCCGCTATGCTAGCGCTCACTTAGATGAAATGATTGAATTAAGCTGTTCAACCTTTAAAGAGATTTTTGAACAAGTCGAAAATGGTGCCGTAGATTATGGAATCTTACCAATAGAAAATTCAAGTTCTGGCTCAATTAATGAAGTTTATGATTTATTGCAAAAAACTAATCTACATATTATTGGTGAGCTCTTCTTACCTATTGATCATTGTGTTCTTGCTATACAAAATTCACAGCTAGAGCAAATCGATACTATTTATAGCCATCCACAACCATTCCAGCAATGTAGTAACTTCTTAGAGAACTATCCTCATTGGAAAATCATATACTGTGATAGTACTTCATCAGCAATGGAAACTGTAACTAAATTGAATCAACCTAATGTTGCAGCTATGGGTAATAAAGATGGTGGTGAATTATATGGGCTACAAGTCCTTGAACGTAATTTTGCTAATCAAAAAGAAAACATTACTCGTTTTATTGTGTTAGCTCGTCAGCCAATAGAAGTATCTGCTCAAATCCCGGCTAAAACCACAATTCTTATGAAAACAGGTCAGCAAGCTGGTGCTTTAGTTGATGCGCTATCGGTATTACGTAACCATAACATTGTTATGACTAAACTTGAATCACGCCCAATTCATGGTACGCCTTGGGAAGAGATGTTTTATATTGATTTGCAAGGTAACATTCATTCTTATGAAATGCAAACAGCTCTCAAAGAATTGGCATCAATGACTTTATATACTAAGGTACTAGGGTGCTATCCTAGTGATTCTATTGTTGCTGCAATGTAATAACTATGACAATACAACACTTTTCACAAACTGTCCTGACGTGGTATGAACAATATGGCAGAAAATCGCTACCATGGCAGGTCGAAAAAAGCTCTTATCATGTTTGGTTGTCTGAAGTGATGCTACAGCAAACCCAAGTTGCAACAGTTATTCCTTACTTTAATCGTTTTATTGAGCATTTCCCACAAATAACAGATTTAGCAAAAGCGCCAATTGATGATGTATTGCATCTTTGGACAGGACTTGGTTATTATGCAAGAGCACGTAATTTACATAACGCTGCACAATTAATTGTTAATAAATTTAATGGTATGTTCCCTACAAAGTTCAATGATGTCATTGCACTTCCAGGTATAGGACGCTCAACAGCTGGAGCAATTTTATCTCTTGCACAAAATCAACATTACCCAATTTTAGATGGAAATGTAAAACGCGTTTTAACCCGATATTTTGCTGTTGAAGGTTGGCCTGGTATTAAAACTGTCGAAAATAAACTTTGGCAATTAAGTGAACAAGTCACACCAAAACATAAGGTAGCAAAATTTAATCAAGCTATGATGGATATTGGGGCGATGGTTTGTACACGCACTAAACCTAAATGCTCCTTATGCCCATTGCAAAACCATTGTATAGCATATAAAACTGAAAGCTGGCAACTCTATCCCACAAAAAAAACTAAAAATGCCATTCCCCAAAAGACAGCCTATTTTTTAATGCTAGAATATGATCATACAATTTGGCTTGAAAAAAGGCCTCCGTCTGGTATTTGGGGAGGATTATATTGTTTTCCTCAATTTTCAAGTAAACAAGCAATAACTGGCTGGTTAAAAAAACAAGGTATCGAAACAACAGCACCAAAGCAACTTGTTGCATTTCGCCACACATTTAGTCATTTTCACTTAGATATTTTTCCTATTTATTGTGTCATTACCAAGTATACAAAATGTTTTAATGAACATAGTGGCTATTGGTATAAACTAAAATCTAACAACGCAAAAATAGGTCTTGCTACCCCTGTTTATAACTTATTAAAACAAACAGTTTAATCACGATTTATTATCAATATTGGTGCACTTTTTAGTGCATCATTATTATTCTTGTTTAACTATAATTTGCTAAGCGCATTAGATCATGCGGCTTTAGTTCAGTTCAGTTTACTTATTTTATGGTTGGATTGTTATTTCTGGAATAGATTCTTAATCTATTAAGTATCATAATTGATTTTTATACTGAAACACATACTTACCTGAAAGTTTTTGACAGACACAATAATAACTAGATATAAGTTTAAATTAAATATGCATAGCATATTTAATCAGTTGCTTTTTTAATAGCTGACTATTATCAATAACATTCATACCAATTGTTCTTAACGTCTTTTTCAACAAATTATCACCATTAAACATATCTTGAATAGTTTGCATGGCCGTGAGCATAACTAACGCATCTTTGCGACGATTAAACTCAAATGATTTTAAATTTTTTACAAGCCCAATATCTTTATTAGTTTCGATTAATTGTTTAATGGTTGAAACTAATAAAGCAGAATCTTGAAAACCTAAATTTACCCCTTGTCCTGCTAAAGGGTGAATAGTATGAGCAGCATCGCCAATAAGTACTAACCGATGCTTAATAAATTGTTTAGCAAACCGCGCTTTTAATGGGAATACCATTCTAGGGTTAATTAACTGGCATTTACCAACTTTATCACCAGTCAACCGAAATAATTCGTTCGAAAATTCTGATTCAGAAAGTGAAGTTAAAGTAGACGCATTATCTGGTTTTGTCGACCAAACTAAACAACTTTTATTTACATTCCAAAGAGGAAGAAAAGCAATAATTCCATTGGGATAAAACACTTGTCTAGCACAGGATTGATGAGGATATTCAGTTTGAACAGTTGTAATCACAGCATGATGAAGATAATCACGCTCAAGAACAGAAATATTTTCACTCCTACGCACCCAAGAATGAGCACCATCAGCCCCTATCATTAATTTAGCTTGTAAAACAGCTTTATTTGCAAGTGTCAAAAAGACAAAATCATCATTAAATGTACAATCAACTGCTTCATGGCTATAAATTTTAATATTCGAACAGTTTAAGGCAAACTGGTAAAGATAATGAGAAATGACATTATTTTCAATTATGTATCCAAGATTAGAATAACCGTAATCTTTGGCTTGGGCAGACAAATGAGCTTGACCATTTTTTTCCCATACACCTATCTCAGTAAATTCCTGTACACGCTTGCTATTGCATAAATCATCCCATATACCAATTTTTGAAAAGTAGCGCTGGCTAGCGCCATTAATAGCAGAAGCTCTAATACTTATTTCAGCATGAGGCAAGAATTCATGCTGACAAAGTTTAGTATCTATAATCGCAATGTTTAAATCACATTGGCTAAGTGCACAAGCAGTGGCTAAACCAACTAATCCACCACCAACAATTACTACGTCAAATTGTAAATTCATACTAAATAAATGCAACTATTTATTATCATCTAACTTATTATCACTTTTTGATTCAACTTCGTCATCATTCATCGCTTTTTTAAAGCCTTTCAACGCTAAACCAAGATCCGAACCTAAATTACGTAACTTCTTAGTGCCAAATAATAAAATCACCACGGCAAGAAACACTAAAAGATGTGGAATGCTAAAAGACATAATCAAATCCTCTCAATAAATACAACGCTCTGTTAGGATAAGCTTTAAAACAGATTCTATAGGAAACTGATTATACTCTTTTTGTGAAGGGATTTCATGAATAGTTCAAAAATAAAAAAAGACCTGTATAAAACTATACAGGCCAACATGAAATATAAGGAATATAAGGAAAGAAAACAATGAAAAATCCTTACCCTGCTTATTATCCATTTTTTTTCGCTTTCGTCAACGTTTTTATTTATTTTTTCAATTTAAATTATTTCTACATAAAAAATATAAATCAAATAAAATCATAATAATATAAAAAAGCCACCATTAAGATACCTTTGATAAATATCAAATAAACAATAAAAAAACTTTAATTAACACAGCAATAAATATTTTTACACAAAAATACACATTCTCGAGCAGAAAAAACAATAAATAACTTTTTTTTCCCAAAAAAATCAACAGTCATAAAAAAAATGAAAAAACAAGATAAAAAAACAAGATATAAAATAAAAAAACAAATTAGCATAGGAATAAAGCAAAACTAATAGATTTTCAATGTTATTAACGTATACAAAAACACAAAAAATACATTATAATTAATAAACTTATGCAAGAAATAATGGTTCAAAGATGAATACAATTAAAAATAATAATATTAAAACTTTTAAAGATAGACTATATAGCTCAATGCAAGGGTTATCTGTATCAGCCTTCGCTAAAAAATGTGATATGTCAGAAACAGTAATCCGAGATTATTTATCAGGTAAAACATATCCATCACTTACACGTTTAGAAGTCATTGCTGAAAAATGTAATGTTTCCTTTAATTGGCTTGCCACTGGACATAAATTAGAAGTATTAGATCCTAAAGACAGTGAAGAAGTCTATAACGAAAATATTTATCGTATCCCTGTATATAAAAAACAGTTACCAACAAAAGAAGAAGCACAAAAAGAGCGTTTTGTTAGAGAAACGCCTCCAGTAATGAATTATCCTATTGTTGAAGGTTGGGTTAAGCATCGAGGTTTGGATGCTAAAAAATTAATTATATACTGGGCTAAAGGCGATTTAATGTCGCCAGAAATCAAAAATAATAACGGATTAATTCTTAATACAGAAATAAATGAGATTATTGATGGTGCAATCTATTTAATTGAATATGAAGATATTACCTTTTTGAGAAAGATTCGTTTAACTCTCAATGGATGGCTGTTAATCTGCAATAATAGCCAATATCCGACTATTGAAGTACCTAAAGTAGACTTTCATAAATATCATATTGTTGGACGCGTTGTACTTATTATAAAAGATATATTTTAAGACCATTAGTATAGTAGCTATATATTGACGTTCAAGATATAATCATAATATGAGGAAATATAAAACATCATATTTCCTCATCAGCTTTTTAATATTTATAATATTATAAATCGCAGATATATCTAAAATTTCATGTAACAATTTAATACATATATAATTTACATATATTTGCGCTATCCTCGTTTTTTAATATCATTGATTGTATTATCAATGGAAAACTCTATTATTTGTCAGGCCTAATATGTATCGATTTTTTGAAAAATTAGTATCACCTTATCCAAAAGTTGAATATGAATGTATGCCTAAAAATTTTTTTAATTTCATATGGCAATCAACTAAAGGAACTCGCTTATTTCTACTATTATTAATTATTCTTAGTGCATTCGCTGGCGCTTTTGAAGCCTTTTTATATGCAGCTCTTGGTAGGGTTATTGATTGGCTTGCAGCTGTTGAACCTAGCAAATTTTGGCAACAAGAAAAAACAACATTAGTAATATTAGCCTTAATCATCATAGCAAGTACAATTATTATTGGATTACAAACTATTATAAAACATCAATGCCTGGCTGGTAATTTTCCAATGAGAATGCGCTGGAACCTTCATCGGTTGGTACTCAATCAAAGTATGCGTTTTTTCCAAGATGAATTTGCCGGTAGAATATCAGCCAAAGTCATGCAAACAGCGCTTGCAGTTCGTGATACTTGTTTTTTAGTGACGGAGATTTTTATCTATGTCTTTATTTCGTTTATTACTATGGCAACAATCATCGGGCAATTAGATCTTTGGCTATTAATTCCATTTATAGGCTGGTGTCTAATTTATGGTATTGCTATGTATTATTTTATTCCTCGTCTAAGTAAAATTGCTAGTTTGCAGGCTGATGCTCGTTCTACGATGACAGGACGAGTAACCGATGCCTATACCAACATCATGACAGTAAAACTTTTTTCTCATGCTGGCAATGAAGCAAAATATGCTAAAGAATCAATGGATGAATTTTTAGTCACTGTCAATCAACAAATGCGCTTAGTCAGTAGCTTTGAAATTGTTAATCATTTAATGTCTATTTTGTTGATACTAAGCACGACAGGTATTGCCTTATGGCTATGGAGCAATCAATTAATTGGTGTTGGTGCAATTGCAACAACAACCGCTGTAGCGCTTCGATTAAACGGTTTTTCACATTGGATCATGTGGGAATTGGCAGCTTTATTTGAGAATATTGGCATAGTTAAAGATGGGATTAATACTTTTTCAGCCACTAAAACAGTTATTGATCAACCTAATGCAACATCACTTCATGTTACCCAAGGGAAAATCGAATTTAAGCACATCCATTTTGCTTATGATAAAAAACAACACAACTCAATTATTGAAGATTTAAATTTAACAATCAAACCTGGTGAAAAGATTGGTTTGGTCGGTCGTTCTGGAGCTGGAAAATCAACGCTTATTAATTTATTACTTCGTTTTTACGATTTACAAAGTGGTAATATTTTTATTGATGGTCAAGATATTACTGCCGTTAATCAAGAAAACTTACGTTCTAAAATCGGTATGGTGACACAAGATACTTCGTTATTGCATCGCTCAGTACGAGAAAACTTACTTTACGGTAACAAAAATGCTTCTGAAGAGGAAATGATAGAAGCAGCCAAAAAGACTCATGCAGATAAATTTATTCAAACACTCGTTGATACAAGAGGTAAAACAGGATACGACGCATTTGTTGGTGAACGGGGCATCAAATTATCAGGAGGACAAAGGCAACGTATTGCCATTGCTCGCGTCATTTTAAAAAATGCCCCTATTTTATTATTAGATGAAGCAACAAGTGCATTAGACTCTGAAATTGAGCAAGCAATTCAAGAAAGTCTATACACTTTAATGGAAGGCAAAACCGTTATTGCTATTGCCCATCGATTATCTACAATTGCGGCAATGGATAGACTAATCGTACTTGATCAAGGTAAAATCATCGAACAAGGAACCCATCAAGAGTTATTAAACAAGAATGGTTTATACGCACAGCTTTGGAAACATCAGAGCTGTGGTTTTTTAGCCGATAACATTTAATTTACAAAGAAGGGCAGGACTTATACTAAATATAAAATATATGTGTCCTGACTACACTTTATTAATTAATAAAATTTTTATAGAATTCCGATTCAAATCGCATGACTGCACTATTTTTGGGTTCTCCTTTATTATCAGCTTGGTATCCTGATAATAGCTGCACAAATGCAACATATTCCCCTTCAGACTTTTGGATAAATCCAGCTAAGTTATAGCAACCTTGAATATAACCTGTTTTGGCTCGTATTGTTTCTTTAAAAGGTGCTTGATTAAGACTTTTTCGATTCTGCAAAGTACCATCAACTCCAGCAATTGGTAACATTTCAATAATTCTTAATTTTGTATTATTAGCTGCAATATATTGTAGAATTTCCATTAACTTATCGGCGCTAACCAAGTTTAATCTAGATAATCCAGAACCATCAGCAATAACTAAATTTTCTAGATTTATACCCGCTTTTTTACGTAAAATTTGCTTAACAGCATCACCGCCATTACGCCATGTACCTTGAACATTATAATAATGGGCACCTAAAGTCCTAAATATAGCATCTGCATACAAATTATTTGATTTTTTAAGCATAACTGTCAACAATTCAGAAAGTTGAGCTGATTGGCTAGAGGCTAATAATGACAACTGAGCATTAGTCCTTTGATTACGTTCAATAATAGTTCCTGTATACGTTATTTTTTTTTGTTTAAGCTCATTTTTTAAAATTTTCGAAAAATATTCAATACTATCAATTACTGCAAATTTTAACGGTATTTTATCTGAACTTACAGCAATGCATCCTGATAAATGGTAATGGTTTTTATCTGAGTAGTTTACATCTAATTCACAATATTTATCATTTAAATCCTTACTATTAGCAGCAATAGTTCTGACATCACCAGTAAGAATAATAGGAGTATTGGAAGATACCGAAACAGAGGCTTTGGAACCGACCTTACCCGGAATAATGGTTGCATTAAAACAGTTATTATCAATAATAGCTGCAGATGGCGGAGCACTATAACATGCAGTTAAGTTATTCCAGGACCAGCCCGATGCTTTATCATGACTTGTAAAGATTGAAGTATCCAAAATCACATTTCCTGAAATTTTCTCAATGCCTTTTTGGCTCAGTGTTGCAATCATACTTTTTAATCGATCACGAGTAAAAGTTGGATCTCCACTTAATTGAATAATAAGATCACCATTTAACTGTTTATTACTTATTGAACCATTGGTTTGTATACGAGTTATAAAACGGAAATCATTACCCAGTTCAAGCTGAGCAGCTAACGCAGTTATCACTTTTTGAGTGCTTGCTGGTTGTTTGAATTGATTACTTTTATATTTTGCTAATGTTTTAGGATTACGCCCAACAGATTGAACCAGAATGGATAAATCACTTCCTTTAGGTAAAGAAGATATATATGGCTCTACTGGTTGTGCATATAATAACCCCGAAATAAAAGGAAGAAGAGTGAGAATAATTATCCTAAATTTTGTCATAAATACTGGCTCAAAATATTATTAAATTAAAACAGTTAAATAAGAATTGCAAATATAACTTTTTTTGATTTAGCTAGCAATATATACTCTATCACTTTTATAATTATATATTACGGTTAAATTAGATAAACCAACTATTCAAATTATCTAAAAACAATTAAAACTAGGTAATATAAATATGATGCAAAGTTCATTAGGATTTCCAATAGATACCATGTTGGTATTTGTTGTGCTAGTCTTGGCTGCAATTATTGTTGATTTATATGCTCACCATAACGATAAACCTATCAGTTTGAAAAATGCCATTATATGGTCACTTTTTTGGATAATTGTTGCACTGGGGTTTGCACTATTTTTATACATTCATCATGGGAGTACTACTGCTAGCTTATTTATTGCTGGTTACGTCCTTGAAAAAGCACTATCTGTCGATAATTTGTTTGTCATTATGGCTATTTTTTCTTGGTTTTCAGTACCTAATAATTATCGACATCGCTTACTTTATTGGGGAGTTATTGGCGCTATTATATTCCGCGCCATATTTGTTGTAATTGGAACAGGTTTGTTATATTTAAGTCCTTGGATGGAATTAGCTTTTTCAATATTAGTAGCTTGCACTGGAATAATAATGCTAAAAAATCAAGATAATGGCCAAGACTTAAAGGATTATTCAAATCACTTAACTTTTCGCATCGCCAAACGTATTTTTCCATCTTACCCCAAAATTGTCGGTCATCACATTTTATTAACAAAAAAACAACTTGATATAGAACTTGCAAAACCTGAGAATAGTAATTTAGTTGGTAAAATACCTAAAAGTATTTTTTATGCTACACCGCTGTTTTCATGTATTGTTGTAATTGAGTTAAGTGACGTTATCTTTGCGTTTGATTCTGTTCCTGCCGTGATTGCTGTAAGCCAAGAACCGTTAATTGTCTATAGCTCGATGATTTTTGCTATTTTGGGGCTTAGAACTATGTATTTTATTTTGCAAGCCATGAAACAGTATTTAGCTCATCTTGATAAGGCAATTATCTGTTTACTCTTTTTTATTGCCGGAAAATTGGCATTAAATGCAAGTAATCATCTATTTGGATACGGTATTGATATAGATCCAATTACCAGTCTTTATATCGTTTTAGGCACACTAGCTTTAGGAATTATTGCTAGCATCATCTGTCCGAAAAAATAAAGTGCGATAATTAGAGTAAAAATATTGGCAGGTTTTCCTGCCAATATTTTTAGTATAAATTTATTGACGTTTTAAAGATCGAATAAAATAACTTATACCTAAAATAACAAACCAAATAGGAGTTGCCACTAATGCTTGGCGAGTATCAATCTCAAAAGTAAGTAATACAATCACGAAGGCAAAAAAAGCCAAACAAACTAAGCACATAAAAATGCCTCCAGGCATTTTAAATTGAGATTGTTCATGTGAGTTATTTCTTTTACGACGATAAGCAATATAAGAAATAAGAATCATCGACCAAATAAACATAAATAAAATAGCCGAAATTGTAGTTACTATAGTAAAGGCTTCCATGACATTAGGCACTAAATAAATCAAAACAACTCCACCAAACAAACATGTGCACGAGAATAATAGCCCATTAGCCGGTACAGAGCGACTCGATAATTTCCCAAAAGGTTCAGGAGCATCTTGTTTTTTAGCAAGCCCAAACAGCATTCTGCTTGTTGAGTAAATACCACTATTAGCAGATGATGCTGCTGAAGTTAATACTACAAAATTAATAATACTTGCAGCAGCAGGCAAGCCAATTAGAGTGAATAATTCTACAAAAGGACTTTTGTTTGGAGAAATAAACTCCCATGGAGTTACACTCATAATAATGATTAAAGCAAAAACATAGAAAAAGATGATACGCGCAGGCACTGAATTAATTGCACGAGGCAAATTTTTGCACGGATCAACGGTTTCAGCTGCAGTTGTGCCAACTAACTCAATCCCAACAAAAGCAAAAATAGCAATTTGAAATCCAGCAAAAAAACCCATACTACCATGAGGGAAAAAGCCCCCGTATTCCCACAAATTCGAAAATGCAGCTGTGGTACCCGTTTGTTCGGAATGAAAAGCAGTCAAAATGAGTACAAGCCCAATTCCTATCAATGCAAAAATTGCAATAATCTTAATCATTGAAAACCAAAATTCTGTTTCACCAAACATTTTTACCGTTAATAAGTTTAGTGTTAAAAGTAAAGCAACTGTTAATAACATTGGTATCCATGACTGCAGTTCAGGAAACCAATGTTGCGCATATCCAGCAATTGCAATAACGTCGGCAATCCCTGTAATTACCCAACAAAACCAATATGTCCAACCAGTAAAAAATCCAGCCCAAGGACCCAAAAGGTCATTGGCAAAATCACTAAAAGATTTGTACTTTAAATTAGAAAGAAGGATTTCCCCCATCGCTCGCATAACAAAAAAAAGGATAAAACCAATAATCATATAAACAAAAATAATAGAAGGCCCTGCAAGACTAATTGTCTTACCCGAGCCCATAAATAAACCTGTTCCGATTGCACCACTAATTGCAATTAATTGAATATGACGGTTAGAAAGATTTCGCTTCAGATCATTTTTTGAGGATGTAATGCTCATCGCTATTATTTCCTTTTATTTTCTATATTTCTCGACTTACTAAGAGTCTAGGACTATAAAGTCTATAGAATAAAATCGCAAGTTGAATTGTTATGAAAACTTTTTATGGATTCATAATAATTATCTGTAGTTTCTTATAATAGAATTGTGTAGCATAACTAGCCATATTGCTTAACTTATTATAATTATTTTTCAAGATGAAAGAAAAAGATCGTTATTATTATTTTTATTTTTTAAGTATTTTACTTGTTTTATCTATTTTTATTGGTAGCCAATACTATTCAAATAAACCAACTAATCAAGGCCAACAATATAAAGATGGAAAATTATCTTTACCACTTAACATTAATCATCCTCAATTAAGTATTCCTGTCAACATATCAGACTACATTATTCAAATAGCTAAAATTAAATCGTCATCGCCTTCTTTATATAAAAAAAATGAACATATTTATAAAGCAATAAATGAGTGGATTAGCCGTTCTTTAACGGTTGATGAATTTTACAAGGTGGGACTTAACAGTTACGAAATGGTTGGACAAGATGGGTATGGCAATATACATTTGACAGGCTACTACACTCCGATAATCAAAGCAAGGCATCAACCAACAGCAGAATTTAAATACCCTATTTATAAGATGCCAGTTGTTAGTGATGAAGAACAACTACCAAATCGTGAACAAATTTATAATGGAGCTCTTTCTGATAGAGATCTTGAAATTGCATACAGTAATTCCTTAATGGATAACTTTATTATGGAAGTACAAGGTAGTGCCTATATTGATTTTGAAGATGGTTCACCTTTAGTCTTCTTCAGCTATGGAGGTAAAAATAATTATGGCTATTCTAGTATAGGAAGATTATTAGTAGAACAAGGCGAAATAGAAAAAGAAAAAATTTCTATACAATCAATTAAAGATTGGGCAAAAAACAAACCAGAAAATAAAATTAAAGCTTTACTAATTCAAAACCGTTCATTTGTTTTTTTTAATCCACAATATAATGCTGAAGTTACGGGTGCTGCTGAAATACCTTTGGTTGCAAATGCATCAGTCGCATCGGATAAATCAGTCATTCCTTTAGGATCTGTAGTATTAGTTGATGTGCCGCTTCTTGAAGACGATGGGCAATATCGAGGCAGACGAGAAACTCGACTTATGGTTGCACTTGATGTTGGTGGTGCTATAAAAGGTCAACATTTTGACCTTTATCTAGGAATAGGAGATAAAGCAGGAAAATTAGCCGGATACTATAACCATTATGGACGCGCATGGGTACTACAGCCTTAAACTACTAACGTCGACGCCATCAAAAGAACCTGTTAGAATAAAGTAATACAAGCTGAATTAAGGATAACTCATGAGATTATGTGACAGAGATATCGAAGCATATTTAAAAAATGGTAAATTAAAAATAACACCGCAGCCTGCAGCAAGCTGTATTAATGGTGCGACTGTTGATGTTAGATTAGGTAATCAATTTCGAACTTTTCGAGAACATACTACACCTTATATAGATTTAAGTGGCCCAAAAGAAGAAGTATCTGCAGTCTTGGAACGAGTGATGAGTGAAGAAATAGTATTACCTGAAGGTGACGCCTTTTACTTACATCCTGGTGAGTTAGCATTAGCTGTAACTTTAGAATCAGTCACTATTCCTGACGATTTAGTTGGCTGGTTAGATGGCCGTTCATCACTTGCTAGATTAGGTCTAATGGTTCACGTTACAGCTCATCGTATCGACCCCGGCTGGCAAGGACAAATTGTATTAGAATTTTATAATTCAGGAAAAATTCCATTAGCACTTAGGCCTGGAATGACAATCGGCGCGCTCAGTTTTGAAACACTAACTGGTCCTGCTACAAGACCATACAATCGGAGGTTAGATGCAAAATATAAAGACCAGTATGGTGCTGTTGCCAGTCGTATTGATAAAGACTGAATAATCGATAACCATAACGAAGGAACATTAATATGATCAAAAAAATATTGGTTATTCTATTTGCTTTAATTTTAGTCATAACAATTAGTGTTGTTTCATTGATTGTTTTTGTTGATCCCAACAATTTTCGTGGGTTTATTTCTGATACAGTTAAAGATAAAACAGGATATGAATTATCCATCGATGGAAATTTACGTTGGCATATATGGCCGCAAGTGAGTATTTTAACTGATTCAATTAAGCTAACTGATGCAGGAGCTTCAAAACCCCTTCTAACTGCAGATAATATGAGATTAGACGTTGAGTTACTACCTCTATTCTCCAAAAAATTATCTGTCAAAAATGTTTTTATAAAATCAGCAGTTATCAGTATCACCAATGAAAGTAAAGGTAATATTGCAAAAAATGGTACAAAAACATCATCTAATACAACCACGAATAAACCAACTGATTCTAAAGATCAAAAAATTTCATCTAATTGGAAATTTAGCTTAAATAAATTTGAAGTTAGTGATAGTACTGTGACATTACAACATAATAATGATTTAATTAACTTTAGAAATATTAATCTAGTGTTAGAACAAAATAGTGAAAAAAATATTTCCATCGATTTAAAAGGTAATATAGATAAAAATCAACAAGATCTATCTTATTTGATACATGCATATGTCGATTTAAATCAATTTCCAGAACAAGCGTTAATCGATTTAAAGAAATTAGATTTCATTTATAAAGGTGTCGACAATTCAACAAAAGAGCTAAAAGGTAACATTAGCGGCGTATTTAACTACCAACATCCACAAATGTTACTTAAAAGCCAAAATTTAGCTTTTTCAATTAATGAAAATCATTTTACTGCTACAATAAATGCTGATTTGGCAAATAAACCATATATAAATTTGCAGTTAAATTCAGATAAAATCGATCTCACTTCGTTCTTGAAAACAAGTCAAAATTCAAATAAAGAAGCAAATCCTCAACAAACTTCACCAGTGGTGTCAAATGTCACAAAAACCAATAATGAATTAAACTTTCTGAATAATTTTAATGCTAAAGCTAAATTAAATATTAAACAGATTAATGCTAACAAAGTAACATTAAATAATATTGACATTGATATGACCAATGAGGAAGGTATTGCAATATTTAAAAAGATTAACTTTGATATTGCTAATGGCCATATAGCTGCAACTGGTTTAGCAAATGGCAAACAAAAAAGTACACTAATGAAGCTTAATACCAAAATATCAAATGTTGATTTAAATACATTTTTTAATCAATTAAATATAGCACATGATTTAGAGGGTTTATTTAACGCTACTGGAGATTTAGAAAGCAACAGCTTATCTGGTTCAAAAATCTTAGCCAACTTGCAAGGAAATTTGAATATAGTAGTGACTAATGCAAGGCTAAATAATTTAAATATTCAAAGAATCATCCAAAATACAGCAACTCAATATTCAAAGGACATCATGACTCCTGAAAATCAAAAAAAATATACTGAATTCCATAAAATTTCAGCTATTGGTAACTTAAGGCAAGGTAATTTGCAATTGTCGACATTAAATGCCAATTCTGAAACTCTTGATGTCATTGATGGCTCAGGGCGAGTTGGTTTTTTAAAACAAGATTTGGATGTTAATTTGAATTTAAAAATATTAGGTGGCTGGAACGGTAAAAGTGAAACAATTAGTAAACTGCAAAAGTTAACAATACCACTACGTATTTATGGGCAATTTGCTAATCTTCATTATCAAATAGATATGAGTAAATTAATTACCGATGCACTAAGCGATAAATTACAAGACCGTTTAGACAAACTCCGCGAAAAATTAAAAACTCATGACTCTAAAGATAATTCAAAATCTAAATCAAAAGCTGCAGATATCTTAGGCGAGCTAATAAGAAAGTAACAAGAAAAAAAGGTGACGTTGAGCAAATTCATCTTCACCTTTTTATGTTTAGAAGTTAAACTTTTTATAAAATAAACTTACTTAGATCTTCATCTGCAACAAGCTTATCTAAATGATCGCTTACATATTTAGCATCAATAGTTACAGTTTCTCCACCGAGTTCACTAGCTTCGAATGAAATATCTTCCATCAAGCGTTCCAAAACAGTATGCAACCTGCGAGCACCAATATTTTCATTTTGCTCATTTACTTGCCATGCTGATTCCGCAATTTTACGAATACCATCCGAGGTAAAATCGATGTTAACTCCTTCAGTTGCCATTAGAGCTTTATACTGAACAGTAAGTGAAGCATTTGGTTCGGTTAAAATACGTTCAAAATCTTCACTTGTTAGGGCTTGTAATTCAACCCTAATTGGTAATCTGCCTTGTAATTCAGGAATTAAATCAGATGGATTTGCTGTTTGGAAAGCACCTGATGCAATAAACAAAATATGATCCGTTTTAACAGATCCATGTTTAGTCGACACTGTACAACCTTCAACCAATGGTAAAAGATCTCGTTGTACTCCCTCACGTGAAACATCTGGGCCTGAAGAATTACCACGTTTACAAACTTTATCTATTTCATCAATAAAAACAATTCCATTTTGTTCTACTGCTTCAATCGCCTCATATTTAAGATCATCAGGATTAACCAATTTAGCAGCTTCTTCTTCAATGAGTTGTTTGAGCGCATCTTTAATCTTCATTTTACGTGGTTTTGTTTTTTGTCCACCTAAATTTTGAAACATTGACTGTAATTGATTGGTCATCTCTTCCATACCTGGAGGAGCCATAATTTCAACACCAATATTAACACCAGCTAATTCGATTTCTATCTCTTTGTCATCAAGTGAACCTTCACGTAATTGTTTGCGGAAAGCTTGTCTTGCTGTTGTATTATTATCTTCAACTTGTCCCCACCCATCTTTAGCTGGTGGTACAAGTACATCCAAAATGCGCTCTTCAGCTAATTCTTCCGCTCGATTACGATTGCGTTCAATCGCCTCTTGACGGATCATTTTTACTGCAGAATCAGTTAAATCCCGAATAATTGAATCAACTTCTTTCCCCACATAACCAACTTCGGTAAACTTAGTTGCTTCTACTTTAATAAACGGTGCATGCGCTAATTTGGCTAGACGTCTTGCAATTTCAGTTTTACCAACACCTGTTGGCCCAATCATAAGTATATTTTTTGGTGTAACTTCATGACGTAATGTTTCATCTAGTTGCATACGGCGCCAACGATTACGTAACGCAATTGCAACAGAACGTTTTGCTTTTTCTTGCCCAATAATATGTTGATTTAGTTCGCTTACAATTTCACGAGGAGTCATTTCAGACATAGTTAAATTTCTCTTAAATCAGATTAATAATTAAGTTCTTCAATTGTTTGGAAATTATTGGTATAAACACAAATGTCTCCAGCAATCGATAATGATTTTTGCACAATATCATGTGCAGAAAGTGAGGTATTATCTAGTAGTGCTCGTGCCGCTGCTTGCGCATAAGGGCCTCCAGAACCAATAGCAATTAAATCATCTTCTGGTTGAATGACATCACCAGTACCTGTAATAATCAATGATGCACTTTCATCAGCAACAGCAAGTAGTGCCTCTAGCTTACGTAGCATTCTATCTGTTCGCCAGTCTTTAGCTAGTTCGACAGCTGCTTTAGTTAAATGTCCTTGATGCATCTCTAGTTTTCTTTCAAACAGTTCAAATAGTGTAAAAGCATCTGCTGTACCGCCAGCAAAACCTGCAATCACTTTGTTATTATATAAACGACGAACTTTACGAGCATTTCCCTTCATAATAATACGCTCGCCGAGCGTAACTTGCCCATCGCCACCTATAACCACTTGACCTTCACGACGGACACTGACAATTGTCGTCATATTCTGCTCCTTCTTTCACTTAAGTAACTTTATTCGGAATGAATAGACTATATATAGGGATGATTAATATAATTTCAACATTTTAATTTGAAGATATTGTTAATTTATTTTAAAAAAATTTCTGGAAATATAGCGTTTGCGAATAGAAACTATTTTGGTTGAAAGTCAATTGTCATTATTTTTACTTGATTATAAAATGTGCTTGCAGGTTTTGGAATAATAGCTTGTTTAGTTGCAGAAAGGGCTTCTCGACATAATGCATCATCACCACCTTTTGCACTCACATCAAGCAATAAACCATCGGGTGCAATTTGAATTTCTAATACACAATTTCGGCCACTATATAATTTATTAGGATTAATAAACTTATTGCTAATCGCATTTTGAACTAATGATTTGTATTTATTTAGCTCTCCATCAGAAGCACCTTTACGACTAGCAGCACCACCTGATGGATTAGATGTGCCTGATGTTAACCCGTTTAGTAAATTATCAAGTTCTTTATCTTTTTTAGCTTGTGCAGCTCGCTTAGCTTTATCGGCAGCAGCTTTTTCAGCGGCTTGCTTTTTTGCTTGCTCTTCTTTCTCTTTAGCTAACTCAGCTTGTTTTTGTTCATTTTCAATTCTCTGCTTTTCTATAATTTCCTGTTCGGCTTTAGCTTTAGCTTCTTGTTCAGCTTTTTGTTTAATTAACTCTTCTTGTTTACGTTGATTTTCCTCACGTTGCTTTTCTAATAGCTCTCGCTCAGCTTTTAATTTAGCTTCTTGCTCAGCTTTTTGTTTAGCTAATTCCGCTTGCTGTTGTTCTAAACGCTGCTTTTCAGCTTGTCTTTGCTGTTCTTCTAGCTGTTCTTTAGCTTTACGTTCATCTTCTTCTTTTTGCCTTGCTACCCGTGCCGCCTGTGCAGCCTCTGCCTCTTTCTTTTGTAGTTCTTCTACTTTTAAGCGCTCTCTTTCTAACTCTTTAAGTCGTTGCTGTTGAGCCAGTTGCTGTTCTTGTAAAGCTTGAGCCTGCTCTTCTATTTGTTGCTGCCTTTGTTGCTCAGCCCGCTTTTGGCTAATCTGTGTTTTTAGTTGTCTTTGGTATTGTTCATTCATTACAGAAGGATCAACCATAATAGCATCGATAGAGTTGCCGTTAAAGCTACCATAATTAACATCATTACTATACATAACTCGGTAACCTAAAATAATAATTAAAATGATATGTAGTATAATAGATATTACAATAGCTATACTTAATTTTGAATTTGACTTATGAGACATTGCTGACATCTTTTATAATATTTAAATTGGTTGAGTCATTAATCCTACAGACTTAACACCTGCTGATTGTAATAAATTCAACGCTTTTATAATTTCTTCATAGGGAACATCTTTAGCTCCACCAACTAAAAACACGGCCTTTTCATTAAGCAACATCTGTTGCTTAACTTCTGCAACAATTTTTTCTTGTGGTAAATTAGCTTGACGGTCATGCTCAATAATTAGAGCATAAACTCCAACACCTGATACTTCAATAATGATTGGTTTAGTTTCTGATGGTGAAATCGTCTTAGATTCCGATGCTTCAGGTAGATCAACTTCAACACTTTGACTAATAATTGGTGCCGTTGCCATAAAAATAAGCACTAATACTAATAGTACATCAAGTAAAGGTACTATATTGATCTCAGATTTAGTCGAATAACGAGAACGTCTGCTTCTACTCATAATTATTTCCTAACAGCAACTGCTTGGCGTTGTAAAATTGCAGAAAATTCATCAATAAAGTTAAGATAGCTTTGTTCAATTCGACTCACACTCAATGATAAACGATTATAAGCAAGTACGGCAGGAATAGCAGCAAATAGACCAATTGCGGTTGCAATTAATGCTTCAGCAATCCCTGGCGCAACCATCTGTAACGTTGCCTGTTTAACTGCACCTAAAGAAATAAATGCATGCATAATTCCCCAAACAGTACCAAACAAACCAATATATGGACTAATAGAACCTACTGTACCTAGAAAAGGAATGTGTAATTCAAGGATATCAAGTTCACGATTCATAGCTAAACGCATAGAACGCAATGCTCCATCTAAAGCAGATTCTGCCATATTTGGATTAATTTGATAAAGCCGTGAAAACTCCTTAAAACCTGAATAAAAAATATGCTCTGTACCACTAATTTCTTCTTTATAAAATTTCGCTTTATCAAATAAAATATTTAAATCATCAGCAGCCCAAAAACTATTATCAAATTCCTCAACTTGTTTTTTAGCTTTTCCTAAAATCTTACTCCGTTGAAATATAATAGCCCATGATATAACAGAAAAAGTAAGTAGCAATAACATAACACATTGTACTAACAAACCCGCTTGCAAAAATAGATTAATAATGTTCAGATTTTCCACTTATATAAACTCCAAAACTAATAACTTAGGAAGCCCGCATGGCTTCATCTTAGCGATATCTACACAGGCAATAAGCACATCTGCTGTGCTGATAACTCGTTCATTTTGATTAACAATAGTCTGTTTGAAAATAATAGATGCTTTGCGAGTTTGATCCACCTTAGTACTAATAGTAAGCATATCATCTAAACGAGCAGGAAAATAGTAGCTAATATCCATCTTTTTAACAACAAACGCAATATTTTCTTGTAATAAGGTCTGTTGGCTAATTCCTAGTTGTCTTAAAATTTCAGTCCTTGCTCTTTCAAAAAATGCTAGATATCTAGCATGATAAACTACACCGCCTGCATCTGTGTCTTCATAATAAACTCTTGCATTCCAATTGAATTGTTTCATATCCAAATCACACTAATCAAATTTGGTGTTATTATATCTGAATATAAACTTCCCTGCACTATGATATAAAAAACAGCAAATGAAAACAATTATCATTTTCCTTTATTGCTAATATTTTACTTACTAATTAAAAAGGTGACTATTTGTCACCTTTTTATTAATTTATACTTGATATTATTTGTTATTAGTTTCTTTTTCGCTACCCCTTTCAACTAACAAACCTGTAACAGCCGATAGCATACATGCAGCAATAATTCCTATAAACCACAAAATGTAATACATAATAGTTCCTTAATAAAGAGAATGTTTATTATTTTCAATATGATTTTTATCTAGTCTTCCAAACATTTTGATATATGACCAAATAGTGTATATAAGGACAATAGGTAAAAATATAAGAACCACAATAAACATAATATTAAGTGTTAATTGGCTTGATGATGCATCCCATATTGTTAAACTTGCATTTGGCATAATGCTTGAAGGCATAATAAATGGAAAAGTTGCAATACCATAGGTAAATAAAACACAGGCAATTGTTAATACTGATGAAATAAATACTAATGCATTTTTGTTTAGACTAGAAAAAAGAATAGTAAGCAGTGGTAACACCATACCTAAAACAGGGACTATCCATAAAACTGGATAATTCAGATAGTTATCTAACCATGAAGCATCAGTAGAAACTGTTTTAGTCAATGGATTAGATGCTGCATTATAATCAATCACACTGGTAACTTCATAACCATGAATGCCAAATGCAACCCAAACTCCAGCCAAAACAAATGCAATTAACATTACTAAGCTAGCAATTTGTGTAGCCTTTCTGGCTCTTAAATAAAGTTCCCCTGATGTTTTCATTTGTAACCAAGCACCACCATGAGCAACAAATAACATTAAGCTAACAACGCCAGTCAACAATGCAAAAGGATTAAGCAAACCAAAGAAGTTACCATCATAAAATACACGATAAGAGTTATCAAATCGGAAAGGAACACCTTCTAATAAGTTACCAAAAGCAACACCAAAAACTAATGCTGGCACAAAGCTACCTGCAAAAATACCAGCATCCCATAAATTACGCCATTTTGAATTTTCTAGTTTACTACGATAATCAAAACCAATTGGTCTAAAAAATAGCGCACAAAGAACTAAAATCATTGCAATATAAAAACCAGAAAACGACGCAGCGTATACCATTGGCCAAGCAGCAAATATTCCTGCACCAGCAGTAATTAACCATACTTGGTTACCATCCCAATGAGGAGCAATTGCATTAATCATAATGCGACGTTCTGTATCAGTCTTACCAATAAATGGTAATAAAATACCGACGCCCATATCAAACCCATCTGTTACAACAAAACCGATTAAAACAACACTAATCAGCACCCACCAGATGACGCGTACAATCTCGTAATCAATCATTGTGTATACTCCCTATGACCTATCTGTTACTGGTTGTGTTTTTTCGTAATGATAATTGCCTGTACCTAAAGAACTTGGTCCTAAGCGAGCAAACTTAAACATTAAGAATAATTCAGCAATTAAGAATAGTGTATAAAGTCCACAAATAAGAACCATAGTGAATAACACTTCACCAGCTGTTAATGATGAATTTGCTACTCCAGTCGGTAAGATGTCTTGAATTGCCCAAGGTTGACGTCCATACTCGGCAACAAACCAACCTGACTCACATGCCAGCCAAGGGAACGGTAAAAAAAGAATTAATATGCGGTGTAACCAACGCTTTTCACCAATTTTATTTTTATAAGTGGTCCATAAAGCAAACCCAGTCCCCAAAATCATTAATACACCAAGGCCAACCATAACTCTGAAAGCCCAGAATAGAGGCCAAACTGTAGGAATTGAGTCTTCTGCCGCAGCCTTTATATGCTCTTCAGTAGCCTGAGGTATAGCCAAATTATCACGATCAGTAAAACGCTTGACTAAATAACCATAACCTAAATCAGACTTATTATCTTCAAAAGCTTTCAGTACATTAGGGTCTTGATTACCCTGATGGATCTTCTCCAAATTGCTATAGGCCAATATCCCATTGCGAATTCTTTTTTCATTATTTGCTAAAATATCTTTTAATCCTGTTACTTGAGTATCAAGTGAACGAGTGGTCATTATTCCCATAACATATGGGATCTCTATTGCAAACAAATTTTCTTTATTGCTTTGTGATGGAAAAGCAATAACATTAAATGATGCTGGAGCAGGTTGAGTTTCCCATTCTGCTTCAATTGCTGCAAGTTTAGCTGGCTGAACAGTTGTCATCTCATGACCTGCTTCATCACCCATAATCGCCACAACGATTGACATAATAAATCCAAATGTGGCTGCAACAGCGAAAGATCGTTTGGCAAAGGCAACATCACGTTTTTTTAACAAATAGTAAGAGCTAATACTTAAAATAAAAATAGCACCTGTTAAATAACCTGCTGCAACAGTATGAACAAATTTATATTGGGCAACTGTATTAGTAATTAACTCATAGAAATTAGCCATTTCCATGCGTGAATTAATAGGGTTAAATTCAGAACCTATTGGGAATTGCATCCAACCATTAGCAACTAAAATCCAAAGAGCTGAAAGGTTAGAACCAAATGCGACACACCAAGTCACCATTAAATGTTTACCACGGCTTAATCTATCCCAGCCAAAGAAAAACAAACCTACCATGGTTGATTCTAAAAAGAATGCCATTAAACCTTCAATAGCTAACGGTGCACCAAAAATATCTCCCACATAATGCGAATAATAAGACCAGTTAGTACCAAATTGAAATTCCATGGTTAAACCTGTTGCGACACCTACTGCAAAGTTGATACCAAACAGTTTACCCCAGAATTTTGTCATATCTTTCCAGACTTGCTTACCACTAACAACGTATACCGTTTCCATAATTGCTAGCATAAACGCTAATCCTAGCGTTAATGGAACAAAAATAAAATGATACATTGCAGTAAGAGCAAACTGGAGCCGTGAAAGTTCTACTATATCTAGCATAAACGCTCCCTAATCCTTAAATGCTCACAAATTTCTACGTTATTGCCAAGCATTATACACCGATAATCACAGAATAAAATTGATATACATCAAAAAATTTATATTTTGAGTTGTTTTTTTACTGCATCACCTATATCGGTAAGGCTTGTTACAACTGTAATACCTGCAGATTGCAATGCTTTAGATTTTTCTACCGCTGTTCCTTTCTTTCCTGAAATAATTGCACCTGCATGCCCCATACGTTTTCCTGATGGAGCTGAAACACCAGCAATATAAGCTATAACAGGTTTAGTTACATGTTTTTTAACATATTCAGCTGCTTCTTCTTCAGCACTACCACCAATTTCACCTATCATTACAATAACTTCAGTTTTAGGATCTTGCTCAAGCAATGCTAAAATAGAAATAAAATCACTACCAGGTATAGGGTCACCTCCTATACCTATACATACGGATTGCCCTAAACCAATATCCGTTGTTTGTTTAACCGCTTCATAAGTTAACGTTCCAGAACGCGAAACAATGCCAACCTTTCCTGCACGATGAATATGTCCAGGCATAATACCAATTTTACATTCATCAGGAACAATAATACCCGGGCAATTTGGTCCAATCATTACAACATTATTTTGTTGTAATTTTGCCTTAACAACAAGCATATCTAGAGTTGGAATACCTTCGGTAATACAGACTATTAGTTTAATGCCTGCATCAATCGCTTCCAAAATAGAATCCTTACCAAATGCTGCTGGCACATAAATAACACTAGCTGTTGCACCAGTTGCAACAACCGCTTCTTTAACAGTATTAAAAACAGGTAAACCTAAATGGGTTGTTCCACCTTTACCTGGTGTCACACCACCAACTAACTTAGTACCATAGGCAAGCGCTTGTTCAGAATGAAAAGTTCCCTGACTACCAGTAAATCCTTGACAGATAACTTTTGTTTCTTTATTAACTAAAATTGACATAATAACTATTCTCCATGCGTCCTATTATTTGGCAACAGCAACAATTTTTTGGGCCGCATCTAGTAAACTTTCGGCAGTAATAACATTTAATTTACTTTTAGCTAAAATTTCTCGAGCAAGCTGTGCATTGTTACCTTCAAGGCGAACAACAACAGGAACAGTAAGACCTATTTCTTTAATTGCACTAATAATTCCATCGGCAATTAAATCGCAACGAACAATACCACCAAAAATATTAACTAAAATCGCTTTCACGTTTTTGTCAGATAATATCAACTTAAATGCTTCAGCAACACGCTCTTTCGTTGTGCCACCACCAACGTCCAAAAAGTTAGCTGGCGAACCACCATGTAGTTTAATAATATCCATAGTTGCCATCGCAAGACCTGCACCATTAACCATACAACCAATATTGCCATTTAATGATACATAGCTAATACCTTGTTTTGCGGCAATTGACTCACGTTCATCTTCTTGAGTTGTGTCCCTTAAAATATTTAAATTAGGATGTCTAAAAATGGCATTATCATCTAACACAACTTTTGCGTCCAAACAAATTAGTTCATCGGAATCAGTAATCACTAATGGATTAACTTCAGCTAATGAAACATCATTTTCTAAAAATAGTTTTGCAAAATTAACAAATAACTTTGTAAATTGATTAATTAATTTACCTGTTAATCCCAATTTGAACGCAAGTTCACGCCCTTGGTAAGCACAAGGGCCAGTTAACGGGTCAAGTGAAGTTTTATAAATTAAATATGGTGTTTTTTCAGCAACGCTTTCAATATCAACACCACCTTCTGTCGAAGCCATAATTACTACACGCTTGGAACTACGATCGACCACTGCTCCTAAATAAAGTTCTTTCTGAATATTAGACGCTTTTTCAATTAAAATCTTATTAACTGGTTGACCTTTATCGGTGGTTTGATAAGTAACTAGATTTTGCCCTAACCATTTTTCAGCAAATTGCATTATTTCACTATAGTTTTGAGTACAAATAACACCACCAGCTTTACCCCTTCCCCCTGCATGAACTTGACATTTAGCAACCCAAGCTCCTAAATTTGTCCCTGAAGATAATTCAGCTAATGTATCTTGTATTTCACCGATTGAGTTACAAACATACCCTTCAGGTACAGGCAAATTATATTGTTTAAAAAGATATTTAGATTGATACTCATGCAAATTCATAATGAAATTCCACAGCCTAATTTAATATAAAAAATAGGCAATAATTTTAATGCAAGATAAATAAATTGTATAGCACATAATAACTTATGTTCTGTGTAATTTAGAATTATTGCTGATAATAAGTGACAATGATATACTCCTAAAATATTTTAATATCATAGATAGTAAAGGTACAAATATGAAACAAGTTGGTATTTTTTTTGGTAGTGATACAGGTAATACAGAAAATGTAGCAAAGCAAATCCAACTCATTTTAGGTAGTGACAAAGCTGATCTTTTCGACATTGCAAAAGCCACTAAAGAAAACATTGAACAATACGATTACCTATTTTTCGGTATTCCAACTTGGTACTATGGTGAATCTCAAGCTGACTGGGATGACTTTTTTCCCAATTTAGAAAAAATTGATTTTAGTGGTAAAACAGTGGCTATCTTTGGTTGTGGCGATCAAGAAGACTATGCAGAATATTTCTGTGATGCTATGGGAACACTCCGCGATATTATTGAACCTAAAGGAGCAAAAATTGTTGGACACTGGTCAACCGAAGGTTATAGTTTCGAAGCATCTAAAAGCTTAATTGATGACACTCATTTCATTGGTTTAGCCATTGATGAAGATCGTCAACCAGAATTAACTGAAGAACGTATTAACAATTGGGTAAATCAAGTCAAAACAGAAATGAAAATTTAGTCTATTGAATTGATTTCTTTTATTTACCGTACATAGTTCCTATAATGAATTATGATCAATAAATTAATTGGGAAGTAATATGACAAATCATGATAATGATAATAACGAAGCACTCAAAAGTGCTGGTTTAAAGGTTACGTTACCACGATTAAAGATTTTAGAATTATTACGAGATCCTTCATGCCAACACATTACTGTAGAAGATCTTTACAAAAAACTACTTAATATGGGTGAAGAAATTGGACTTGCAACCGTTTACCGTGTTTTAAATCAATTTGATGATGCTGGAATTGTTACTCGCCATAACTTTGAAGGTGGCAAAGCTGTATTTGAACTAGCAACACAACAACATCACAATCATTTAATTTGCTTAGATTGTGGCGAAGTATTTGAGTTCCGTGATGATATTATCAATGCTAGACAAAAAGAGATCGCAGAACAATATGGTGTTAATTTAACTTTTCACAGTTTATATCTGTATGGACATTGTCAATCGGGCGATTGCAAAGCTCACCCTGAACTTCATCACAAAAAATAAGCCTATTCCAATAGGCTTTTTATTTAAAAATATCTATTCATCTTTTGTGCTAGGATAATAATTGAATGAAACAACTTTTAAATTTTATTCCTCTTGTATTCTTTTTTGTCTTTCTAACCATGTATGATGTTTTTGTTGGCGTTCAAGCATTAATGATCGCTGCTACAGCATGTTTTCTTCTGATTCTTATTTTATATAGAAAACTAGATAAAGTAGAACTAATTTCTTATCTGATGGTTATGGTTTTTGGTGGATTCACACTCTATATGCGTGATCCTAATATCATAAAATGGAAAGTAACTATTATTAATTTCTTATTTGCCTCAGCCCTATTAGTTAGCCAATTTTTTTTCAAAAAAAACCTACTTCAGACAATGTTAGGTAAAGAAATACAACTAGAGACCAACATATGGAATAAATTAAATTTATTATGGATCTTCTTTTTTATATTATGTGGCACCATTAGTTTAGGAGCGACCTATTACATGACAGATGATTTCTTTTGGATATTTAAAGTATTTATTTTACCTGGTGCATCCTTACTATTATCGTTGATATCAGGTATCTATATCTATAAAAATATGAATAAAGATACCGAAAATAAATAAATTGTACATACGGAGTAATTTAGCATGACACAAAATATAGCCCCTAAAGGTCAATTAGTACTTAGAACGCTAGCAATGCCTGCTGACACTAATCCGCATGGTCACATTTTTGGTGGATGGATAATGTCTCAAATGGATCTCGCTGGAGGTATTTTATCAAAAGAAATAGCCAGAAATCGAGTTGTAACCGTTAATGCTAGTAGTATTACATTTTACAAGCCCGCAATGGTAGGAGATGTTGTTTGTTGTTATGCTCATTGCATCAAAACTGGAAAAACCTCTATCACAATTGGTATTGAAGTTTGGGTTAAAAAAGTCATAGATACATCGGATTCAATACAACGGTTTTGCATAACAGATGCCGTATTCACATATGTTTCAGTAGATAAACATAATAATCCAAAACCATTACCTGAAGTATTTCAAAATTATGATTGTACTAAAGATCCAATAACCAAGTTAAACCTAACTGATAGCTAATTAAATATGCAATTTACCTCATTTCATGCATTAATTAGTACTTTGATCTTCCTTATTTATTGGTTGATCATTGTTTCAACAACTTTACGGATTGTCTTTAAGCGAAGACCGACAACTTATGTTATTGCATGGATGCTGGTTATTTATATTTTACCGCTTGTCGGTGTGATTCTTTATTTTTCACTGGGCGAAGCTCACTTAGGTCAGCAACGAGTTAAACGCGCACAAAAAATGCGCCCGACCATTTCCAAGTTTATTAACCAACTAAGTGACTTTCCTGACATATTCACCAACAAAGTCAGCCAAGTCAGCAAACCAATTTTTCAGCTTTGTAAACATCAAACTGGTCTTGATGGAATTAATGGCAACCATATTGAGTTACTGAGTGAAACAACCATAATTTTTAACCGTTTAATTGATGATATAAATCATGCGACATCAAATATCGAAATGGTATTTTATATATGGAATGAAGGTGGTCGTGCTGATGATGTCGAGCAAGCACTTATTCAAGCAACTAAACGAGGTGTAACTTGCCGATTAATGGTTGATTCTGCTGGTAGCAGACATTTTATTAAAAGTAATGCTAGTAAAAGAATGCGTGCTGCAGGCATCATCATTGTCGAAGCCTTACAAGTAAATTTACTTCGATTTATGTTTAGGCGATTAGACTTACGTCAACACCGCAAAGTAGCTATTATCGATAACTATATATCTTATACTGGTAGTATGAATATTGTCGATCCGCGTTTCTTCAAACAAAATAAACATGTTGGCAAATGGGTTGATATCATGGTCAGAATGAATGGTCCCGTTACAACCCTTATGGGTGCCTTATATGCCAGTGATTGGGAATTAGAAACTGGCAAATATTTATCACTACCGAAAATTACTGATTTCGCTGAACCACCTGAAGATAATAAACATATTATGCAATTAATCGCATCGGGTCCAGGTTATATGGAAAACATGATCCACCAAGTATTATTAACAGCAATTTATTCGGCACAAGAACAAATTATTTTCACTACACCTTATTTAGTACCAAGTGATGATATTTTACATGCTGTATGCACAGCTGCACAGCGAGGTGTTGAAGTCATTATCATCATTCCCAAAAATAATGACTCACTAATGGTTAAATGGGCAAGCCGAGCTTTTTTTGCTGAATTATTAAATGGTGGAGTAAAACTCTATCAATTCAATGATAATTTGCTACATACCAAAAGTGTTTTAATTGACAATCAATTAAGTCTTGTCGGTACTGTCAATTTAGATATGCGCAGTTTATGGCTTAATTTTGAAATTACAACTGTGATTGATGATGCAGAGTTCGCTAAATCTTTATCAAATCTTTTACAAAAATATTTATCTAATTCAGATGAAATAAACACCAAAGAGTGGAATCAACGCCCTATTTGGCAACGCATAGTCGAGCGGCTTTTTTACTTTTTCGCACCTTTGTTGTAATTATTAACCTACTTTAAACTTATTATAATTACTAACTACTAATAACCATTTTGAGAAACATCTGGCAAAAACTGATTATCCTTTAATCGATAAACATCACTATCAATAGAACCATCAATATTAAGTGTGATTTCTCGCCAACCCGGTGCATCGTCACTTGATAATTGAAAATCATAACATTCAGGTTTAAATTGAAAGCAAGTTGAAGGAGTTGAAAATGCCTTACAATTATGCCACACATAATCTTGTTTTTGATGAATGTGTCCCCACCCAATTCCTTTTACATTGGGATGTTTTTGAATAATTTTCTCTAACTGGTCACTATTTTTTAAAATATGATGATCTAACCAATAGCAACCAGAATTAACTGGATGGTGGTGTAAAAAAACTAATGCGTCTCTATATGGATGTTCAGTTAAAACATTATGTAAAAACTTGAGTTCAGATTCAGGTAAAAAACCATAAGCCTGACCAGAAACTTGGCTATTCAATAAAATAATCAGCCACTTATCTCCTAACAAAACTGCTTTATTGTCAGCAAAATGATAATTTGCAAACACATCTTGCATATACGCATAATTATCATGATTGCCAGCCAACCACACACAAGGGGTATCAAACTTAATTATTTGTTCGGCAAAACGCGCATAAGCTTTTTTAGAACCATCTTGTACAAAGTCACCCGTTGCGACAATTAAATCAAACTTTTTATTACTACGTTCAACTTCATTTATAACCGCTAGAAAGCTTGCATTAGAATTAACACCAAGCAATGAAGCATTGTCATCAGCAAAAAGATGAGTATCAGTTATATGTAATATTTTACCGTAATTTTTATTACAGATTGGAAGTTTTAGAAATGACTCCAAAATTCACCCCAATTGTCTATTAATCTATAATCATGGTTAATAATGTCAACAACACAATAGACATTGTGACTGAAAAAACAGTTTATTATAAATCCTAGCATTCTATTAAAGTGTAAAATAGTTCTCACATTTATGAAAGAAATAATTAAAAATGATGCCTAAAAAGTTATTTCCACTCTTTTCTTAACAGCTCATGATTAAGTTCTAGCCACTGAAGCGCAATAATTGATGCAGCATTGTTAATCACTCCATCTTTAACCCATTGATAAGCTTGAGTTCGACTTACTACATGAACTTTAATATCTTCATTTTCTTCGTCAAGACCATGAATGCCTTCAGCGGTTGATGAGTCAACTTCACCCACCAAAATGTGCAATTGTTCAGTTAAACCTCCAGGAGATGCTAAATAACTGATGATGGGTTTACATCGACCAATAACAACTCCCGCCTCCTCCATTGCTTCACGTCTTGCTACTTCTTCAAATGATTCATTCTCATGATCCATCATACCTGCAATAAGTTCTAGTATCCAAGGACTATCTTGGGTTTCAATCGCAGCAATCCGGATTTGCTCAATTAGCACAACTTCATCACGTTTTACATCATATGCTAAAAGTACAACCGCATGCCCACGTTCTAAAATTTCACGAGTTACAATCTCACTAATTGAACCATCAAATTTTCGATATTGAAAACGATATTCAAGCAAAGAAAAAAAACCTTTATACAAGATTCGTTTTGTTAAATTAAACACATCATTTTTGTCAAAATTTACCAAACTGTCTTTAATTTTCATAAAAGCTCCCGAATTTAAACTGAATTTGAATAAAAAGTGCGAATGACACACAAACAATACTTACTATATACTAATTATCTGTTAAAATTACGCTATTAAAAATACTACTATATTTTAATGATTTTTAAAGAGAAGATTGATGAAAAAAACCTTAACCTTTTTAATTGGCTTAGCGTTAAGCCAATCTGTCTTTGCTGAAAATTTGATACAAGTTTATGAACAAGCAAAAGAAACTAACCCAGATCTACGCAGTTCATTAGCTGAAAAAAATAAAGCATACGCAGCAATTTCAGGTTCTCGAGCAAGTTTACTACCACAAGTTGGTTTAAGTGCTTCCTACGGTGTTACTCATGGTCGACGTGATACAAGTGGTGTAAAATCTAAAAATGGCAACTTATACCAAGTCGCAGTATCTCAAAGCATTTTTAATTTCTCAAATTGGAAAGCCTTAGATATTACTAAAAAACAAGCAAGTATTGCTGATATTGCCTATCAATACCAAGGTCAAACATTAATCTTAAATACTTCTGTCGCTTATTTTAATGTATTAAAAGCACTTGATGCATTAAGCTTTATTGATGCACAGAAAAAAGCAATTGGCCGTCAGTTAGAACAAACGCGTCAACAACATCAAGTTGGTTTAGTTGCAATCACTGATGTACAAAACGCTCAAGCTAACTATGACTTAACTGTTGCACAACAAGTTAATGCATTAAATGATCTAAATAATGCCATTGAAGCACTGCGCCAAGTAAGTGGTCGTTTTTATTCAAGTTTAGCAAGTGTCAATACCAATACATTTAAAACAGAATCACCAGCACAAATCAGCGCACTGTTAAAACAATCTGAAAAATCTAATCTTAATTTATTATCCATGAAATTAAATCAAGACATCGCACGAGAACAGATTAAACTCTCACAGGCGGGACATTTACCTACAGCAAGTTTAGATGCATCAACTAATTTGAATAAAACTGACAGATATGGTAACAACATCACACCTGGAGCACATAGAGGCAAATCTTATTCAGGGAACAACTATGTTGGCGTCAGTGTAAACCTACCTATCTTTTCAGGTGGTGCAACAATGTCTAAAGTTGAGCAAGCACAACAAAATTACGTGAGTTTTAGCGAAAAATTAGAAAGTACCAATCGAGGTGTAATTAATCAAGTTCGCTCATCATACAATAATATTTCATCATCAATAAGTGCCATCAAAGCTTATCAACAAGCGGTAGTTTCTGCACAAAGTTCATTAGAAGCAACCAATTCTGGTTATCAAGTAGGAACAAGAACAATTGTCGACGTATTAACTGCAACAACTCAACTATACAGTTCTAAACGAAATTTATCAGATGCAAAATATAACTATTTAACCAGTTTACTACAATTAAAATATGCAGTAGGAACCTTAACTGCCAACGATTTAGTTTATTTAAACAATATGTTAGGTAAAGAAGTGAGCACTTTAGTGACGATAAAATAACTATTGGTTCTTTTATGACAACTGTTAAAAAAGGCGAACAAATCGCCTTTTTTATTATGTATAAAAAACACACCTATTACGATATTGCATTCAACACAAATTCAATAAATGCTTTTAGTTTTGCTGGTTGCTGACGATCAGCAGCACAAATCATATTAAGCGGCTTGGCAGGTGGTAAAATTTTTGTAATATGGGAAATAATTTTTTCTGCTTAATTGGTTCTTGTAACATAGATTTTGGCAACATGGTGATACCTAGTCCTTCAATCGCAGCTATCGCTAACGCTGAAGTCTGATTACTTTGAAATGTCCCTGATATAGGAATATTAACTATTTCACCATTAATCATAAACGACCAAACATGATCTTTTTTATTCTGATTCACATATTGGTAAATCAAGCATTGATGTTTTTGCAAAACGAAATAAAAACCTTATTGTTATTGCAAGAAGACAAGAAAATTTGGAACTTTTACAACAAGAAATTGCAAAATTGCCCCAGCATTAGACGTAATTATAAAACTTTGTGATTTATCATAACCAACCAACGCTTATTCCCTTTTTAATGATTTAGACAGCTATTTATTGAAACATGGATTAATAATGCCGGTTTTGGTCATTACGGCAGTGTTAGTGATCAAGATTTAGTAAAAATAGAATCAATGCTTCATTTAAAAATTGAAACCCTAACGATTTTTTTCAACACTGTATGTACGTAAATATCAAAATGAACCCGAAACACAACTAATAAACATCTCCTCCCGAGGCGTGTATACTCTCGTTCCTAATGCGGTAACTTATTGCGCAACAAAATTCTATGTCAATGCTTTTACCGAAGAGCTAGCACAGGAATTAAAGCAAGCTAACGCACAATTAACCGCAAAGGTATTGGCTCCCGCTGCAACAAAAACAGAATTTGGTGAAAAAGCCAATAATGTTAGTGAATACAACTACGATGCAACTTTTACCAAGAACCATACAGCAAAGCAAATGGCCAAATTTTTACTGGCTTTATACGATAGCAACAAAATTATTGGGGAGATTAATACTAAAGATTTCTCTTTTTCACTAAAAGACAGTATATTTCCTTATTCAGGAAATCCGTCAGAAAATCAAAAGTAAGAAAATAATGAATTTACAAGTAATGTTAAATCGAACAGCAAAATATGATTTTTAGCAAAATTGAACTTTGGCAGTCGTTATTTTGATTGCCAAAGTTCAGGATAAAAAGAGAAACATAGCATATTGATTTAAAGTGAAGTTTTATTTACTTCAATCAAAAAATGGCGTTTAAATGAAATTGGGCGCCAGATATGAAATAGGTTTATAAGTGTAAACGGAAAGGTTTTTATAGGCTTTTTAAAAAGTGGTATGTCCACACTTTTTAGTACCAAAAAGATAAGGTCATCGATTTCTTTTGTATTCAATCGGCGACTGGTAATTTAATGTTGAATGAAGTCGATTATAATTAAACCAATCCACATAGTGATTAAATTCCAATTTAAGTTGCGCCAGTGAATCAAAAATAGTATTTGACACAAATTCTGTTTTCACTGCTTTGAATGTGCTTTCTGCAATTGCGTTATCATAGGGGCAGCCTTTGCGACTTAAAGACCGTTTAATTCCAAATGCTGTTAAACATTCATCAATCAAATGATTATCAAACTCTTTTCCTCTATCAGAATGAAACAACTCAATCGTCTGTAAGTTCATTGGAATTTGACTCATAGCTTGCATG
>NZ_LZHK01000048.1:0-31311 GCF_001690415.1 Gilliamella sp. Imp1-1 | reverse complement strand
GATAACGCAGTTAAAAAATCAGGCGATGAAATAACCGGGCAGCTACGGTTTTCGCCGACGTCATACGGTATAAAATTTTTGCACGAAAATAAAAATGAACTCGTGATGCGACCGTCCGGTGATAGTTTTATATACGCATACTATGATGCTGAGTCAGAAAGATGGGCAAACAAATTGAGGTATGTTGCTAGCAGCAATTCTTGGCGTTTTGAAAACATTGATGATGTGACAATTAACAATAAGTCAGTGTTAAAAACGGGTGACGCAGTACAGCTACTCGGTGATTTGTCAAATACTAATCTGAACAATCTAACTGGCTTTAACGAAGGCATTTATTTTCAAGGTAAAAACGTTCAAGCCACACCTGAAAACAACTATCCTATTAATGAAGCTGGCACATTACAAGTTTTAAAAAATGGTGCAGACGGAGCTGGTTGCTGTCAAATCTACACTGCTTACAGAAATGCTCGGCAGTTTATTAGAAACTATCGCGGAGGATCTAAGTCATGGGAACCTTGGATTGAACAAATCACAAGCGGAAACTCAACAGTAGATAGTAATGGTTTTCTGAAAAAAGCATCGCCGATATTAAGACTATTTGCAAATGATAACATTGAAGAAGCTGATGGTTTTAAAAAATCGGGGTGTGCTTTAGTAAATGATTTGGCTAGCGGCGTGACAGCTACACGTATTGATGTCGGGCATTATGAAATTCACGGCAGCTTAGGCTTTGCAAAAGAGGGCTGGTACATCACGTTACCGGAGGACGTGAACGGCAATAAAAAATTCTTTGCTGAGTATTCAGTTGATGAAAATAATATCATCACAGTTAAAACGTATACTAAAAAGTTTGACTTTGAAAACTGTCAAATTGTTGCAGGTGAACCAATTGACATAACTGAGGGTCGTTGGATTGATATTCGGTTAGAAATGCCCGTTATTGAAAATGAAGAGCCGATACCGAGCACGTTAAATCCAGTTATAGTTAGCGAGGTGTCGGATGATATTTGATGAATTTGATGAAATTCATTGTGCATTCATAAAAGGTGGTGAAAAAATCCGCCTTTTAAAACCGCTAATTGCACGTCCAATTATCAATGGTGAGCAAGTTGAAATCATCGTCAAAAAAGGATTTGTTAGCGACGGTGATTCAACAAAGTATGCTAAATTCATGTTTCCGAAATTCAATAAAGCGTTAAAAGCGGCAATATTGCACGATTACATGTACGGGAAAGCACTATTTACTCGAAAAATTGCAGATGATATTTATCTGCAAGCTAACACTGAACTGAATGTTAGTTTTTGGCGAAGATATGTAAAATATTTTGCTGTTAGATTGTTCGGTTCGGGTAACTATCGATAACAAAACACACTATCAATCTTCAACTTACAATACTCAACAGCGTCTTCTAGCATCACAAAATCCGCGATATCGTATAGCGTTTTCTGCGTTTGATAGAACACATAATTGTGCTCGTCGTCGCTGTTGATAATGTAGCATTCGCCCGATAACTCTATTTCGTAATCTTCGGGCGTCATGCGTATGTAAATTGGTATGCAGTATTTAATTGTTATCATTCTGTGAAAAATTGATGAGCTTTATGTATTAAATATCACTAAAGCAATTTAAAATGTGACAAAATATTACAACTGTATATTACAAGTTTATTACAAATAGATATTTTTATAATAGGATTGAAGTTAGTGTAAAGCCTTATAGGAAGATGGCGGAAGCGCAGAGATTCGAACTCTGGGAGGGTCGCCCCTCGCCGGTTTTCAAGACCGGTGCTTTCAACCGCTCAGCCACACTTCCGCAATGGCTGTGAATATTAAAGTAGACTTGCTTATTTGTAAATAGCTATTTTAATTTTTTTTATCGTTTGCTTTAAATTTCATCAAATTTCGAAGAAATTAAACAAACAATAACGTATTCGCCTGCAAAATTAGTGTTGGATTTTGATTAATTGAGTATAATACAACGCAAATAAAATAACGTACTTTGAAAAAATGTTAGAGCAGATAGAAACTGATGAGAAAGGCTATTTAAAAAATTGGCAGGATTGGACTGTTGATTTGGTTCCAGAATTGGCATCCAAAGAGTCCATTGAATTAACCGATGCCCATTGGGAGGTTATTTTATTTGTTCGTGATTTTTACTTAGAATATAAAACCTCACCAGCTATTCGAGCTTTAGTCAAAGCAATGGAAAAAAAGTTTGGTGCAGAAAAGGGTAATAGTCGTTATTTGTATAAATTATTTCCAGACGGTCCTGCTAAACAAGCAACTAAACTTGCAGGCTTACCAAAACCAGTTAAATGCATATAGATAAAGGATAATACTAAATTCATGAGAAGATGGAAGCTACCTTTATTGTTATTAGCTGTACTGGGTTATCTGCAATATTCTTTATGGTATGGCAAAAATAATGTGTATGATTATCAAGATAATGTAGAAATGTTAGTCAGTTTGCGTGCCGATAATGAGAAGTTAAAGACTCGTAACGAACAGATGTTTGCTGAAATTAACGATTTGCAACGTGGCTATGAGGCAATAGAAGAGCGTGCTCGTAGTCATTTGGGTATGGTTAAACCTGATGAATATTTTTATCGAATTATAATTGATTCGGATACTAAAAAACGATAATGCATAACTTGAATAATCTTAATGATATCATTGCTATTGTACCGGCAGCAGGAGTTGGTTGCCGTATGAATAGTCAAATCCCTAAACAATATCTAAAAGTTGGTTCGAAGACCGTTTTAGAACATACTCTAAATAAATTATTAACGCATCCTCAAATCGCTCAAGTTATTGTTGTGATTAGCTCAGAAGATAATATATTTAATACCCTTTCAATTGCTCAGCACGATAAGATTAAAGTTGCTTTAGGTGGCAAAACTCGAGCTGATTCTGTTTTAGCCGGATTAAAATTGCTGAATGATGAACAGTGGGCTTTAGTTCATGATGCGGCAAGACCTTGTGTGACTCATTGTGATATTACTCGCCTGATTGAAACAGTAACAAATAAAAAACAAGGCGGTATATTAGCCACTCGTGTTAGTGATACGATTAAGCGAGCTTGTCAAAATAATGATACCATTATTGATTATTCTGAAGATCGGACTTATTTATGGGGCGCTGCTACTCCTCAACTGTTTAATGCTGGCGAACTAAAATCATGTTTGCAACAAGCTCTAAATGATCATGTTGCCATCACTGACGAAGCTTCAGCCATTGAGTATTGTGGTGGGCATCCTTTATTAATTGAGTGTCGTGGGGATAATATAAAAATAACCCGTCCTGAAGATTTAGCATTGGCTACTTTTTATTTAACTAAAACAGATTCCAAATAGGTAAAAGTATGAGAATAGGTCATGGATTTGATGTTCATAAGTTTGGTGGAGAGGGTCCTATAACTCTTGCTGGGGTAAAAATTCCTTATCAATATGGCCTTGTTGCTCACTCTGATGGTGATGTTGTGTTACATGCAATAACCGATGCTTTAATTGGCGCATTGGCATTAGGTGACATCGGTAAGCTATTTCCTGATACAGATCCTAAATATAAAGGTATAGATAGTCGAATATTATTGAAAGAGGTGTATACCCTTGTTCAAGCTAAAGGTTATGAATTAGTTAATTTAGATACTACTATTATTGCCCAAGAACCTAAAATGCGACCGCATGTTGATCAAATGCGAGTTAATATAGCAGAAGATCTGAAAGTTCATTTTGAACAAATTAGTGTAAAAGCAACAACAACTGAACAATTAGGCTTTACTGGGCGTAAAGAAGGCATTGCTTGCCAAGCGGTAGTGTTATTAAGTAAAAAATCCGAAACAGTTTAAATTATACAATAGGCAATAATAGTGTTAGCACAACTTAATTATTTATATGGCAAACCGACCACTAAAGGACAATACAAGCAACAATACGAAGATTTTAATGTGACAGAAGATCTTGGCTTTGAGTTGACTGGTGAAGGCGAACATGTTTTAGTTTTTTTGCAAAAACGTGATTGTAATACCATTTTCGTGGCTGAGCAGTTGGCTAAATATGTGGAAATTTCAACCAAGCTAGTAAGTTATGCTGGTTTGAAAGATCGCCAAGCGGTGACTGAGCAATGGTTCAGTTTACATATGCCAGGTCAACAAACGCCAGACTTTTCGGCATTTAATTTGGCGGGTTGTAAAATATTAAAAGTCACGCGGCATAATAAAAAATTAAAAATTGGCGCATTAAAAGGTAATTATTTTAAAATTATTTTAAAATCGTTAAATAGTCAATCTGAAATTGAATCTAAACTAGCATTAATCAAACAGCATGGTGTGCCTAATTATTTTGGTGAGCAGCGTTTTGGTCGTGATGAAAATAATATTACTCAGGCTATAAAATGGGCCAATGGCGAAATTTCGGTTAAGGATCGAAAAAAACGTAGCTTTTATCTTTCTGCGGCGCGAAGTGCGATTTTTAATAATATTGTCAGTCAACGCATTACCCAAAGTTTGCATCAAACCGTGCTCAATGGCGATATATTACAATTAGCGCACCGTGGTAGCTGGTTTATTGCTCAAGCAGGCGAATTAGTTCAGTTACAAATGCGTTTAGAACAAGGCGAGATCAATATTACTGCACCAATGGTGGGGGATTCACCACTAGGTACATTATTTGATGCGCTGGAGTTTGAGCAAAAATGTTTAGAAAGTTGGTCTGAATTTAATGATCTATTTAAAAAAGAGCGAGTAGAAACAGCAAGACGGTCAATATTGTTACGAGCAGAGCAGCTTAATTGGCAATGGTTAGATGAGCATAGTCTCGAACTCAATTTTTATTTGCCATCAGGTTGTTATGCAACAAGTGTGATACGTGAACTAATAATAGAAAATGAGTAGCCCAAATGCAAAATCTAAAAATGCAATCCCTAATTGAATTCTTACGGCAACAAGGAATAAAAGACGAGCGCGTTTTAGATGCTATTGCGTCAATTCCTCGTGAACATTTTGTTGATGAGGCGCTTTCGCATCAAGCTTACGATAATCGTCCATTGCCAATAGGAAACGGTCAAACTATTTCTCAGCCTTATATCGTAGCAAAGATGACTGAACTATTAAAATTAGAGCCTAATTCAAAAGTACTTGAAATTGGAACAGGGTCGGGATATCAAACGGCTGTTTTAGCAAAGTTAGTCGAAAATGTCTGCTCGGTAGAACGAATAAAAAGTCTACAATGGAATACCAAACGCCGTTTAAAGCAACTTGATATTCATAACATTGCAACACGCCATGGTGATGGTTGGTTAGGTTGGCCTGAACGTGGACCATTTGATGGCATCATTGTTACAGCCGCCGCATCTGAAGTGCCACAAAGCTTACTAGGACAGTTAGCCGATAAAGGACGTTTAGTTATTCCTGTTGGCGAAAATAAACAGGTTTTACAATTAATTGAGCGTGATGGAGATAATTTTGTAGCTAAAAATATGGGCGAGGTTATATTCGTGCCTTTGGTTAAAGGGGATGTTGAATAATTAGACTGCATCTCAAATAAAAAATAGAAAATAAAGCACTTATTTTCTATTTTTATACTTAAACACAGTCTTTCCTGAAACTTTTTAACAAAATTGGAATATTTACTCTGGCTGCTCAGAGCGTTTCCATTCACAAATTCCATAAATGGCATTAAACAGATAGATTAAATATTGTGTTGCGATAATGATATTGTCGGTATAGATATTTAAACCAATTACCAGTACATTTAATATAACCCATAAATACCAGTTAAACGCATATCGCATCATCAATAATAATTGAGCAACAATGCCTAGACCAAATATAAAACAGTTAGTTATTAGTTGGTAGGTTGTATTAGTTGCACCAATTTTATCCGTTAAATAAATATTAATAAAAGCGGCAATAATAAGAAATATGATTGTATATAAAAATGTGGTTTCATTGAGTGAGCGAACTTTAACGTTTTTATTATTATCAAGGTTCTTTTGCCAAGTGAATAAACCATAGATGTGTGAACAAAAATAGTAGATTGGCGGTAGTCCTGCACCAATATTGCCGCCAAGAATATTAGCACAACATTCTGCAACAACGGCAAACATACCTAATACATTTCCCATGTTTTTACGTTTTGCTAATAAGATAACGCATAGCAGACCGCAAAAAGCGCCTATGTAAGAAGTAGCGTAGCGTAAATCAAATTCAGTAAATGGGTCAGTGTATAAAAATGCTAGTGTTACACATAATATACAAAAAAATGGATAGAATTTATTACGTCCAATTAAAATGGCAAGATTGCTTAATTTATTCATAATTTATTACTCTTCATCATTAATAAGTTGATTAACTAGTTCAATGCAGCGTAAATAACGTTCTTCGTAATCGGGAGATTCTATTTCTATATATTTGATATTATTTTTTTCTAATAACGTTATTAATAGTTTTTGAAAATCTTTACGTTGTTTTGGACTGCCTAAATGACGTAAACCATCAGCGACCCATGGCGTGTTATTACCGAGTAAAATCACTAAATCAAAACGATAGTTATTGATCATAGCTTGTAAAAATGGATGTTCTTTACCTTCATATTTTTTACAAAAAGCTTGAGTTGTCACAAAATCGGTATCAATAAACGAAACTTTATTGGCATGTTTTATGGCAAAATCGATATATTGTGCATGCCCTAATGCGATTTTATCGTAGTCAGCATACTGTAATGCGCGTTCGTCCCCGCCAAGTTGAGAAAATACATAATCCCTACCATATTCCCATGCACTGGTTGTGTTAAATACGTTTGCTAGTTTATTAACTAAAGTTGATTTACCACTAGATTCTCCCCCTAAAATGGCAATGGTTCTAACAAAAAAAGGTCTAACTTCGGTTGGAATGTATTGCCAGTTTTTCAGCGGTGCTTGACGGATTTGAGTACCACTTATTTGCATAAATTGTCGTTTTGGATCAATTAAGACAGTTTCTAGATCAAACAAATCTTTATACATAGCGACATCTTGCGGTTCACTTGAGTAAACATAATCTGGTTTTATGCCTTTTTCTTGAAATAGTTTCTTTACTCGTTCACTCCACTCATGCCAGCCATTTGGGTAAGCTGGAATGCCGTCTTCTTCTAATAATTCAATGTGGATATTTTTTTGATATTTAAAAGTTTGCAGTAGCCAACGAATTCTATCATTAATAGTTGGTTGGCGAGACATAGCACTTTGTTTAAAAAGCGCTTCGTCGCGTTGAGTATCAGAACAAAGAATAACATATAACTCATCAACCTGACTAATTGCTCGTTGAATAAGATAAATATGCCCAGTATGTAAAGGATAAAATTTGCCAAAAATCACACCCACTTTTTTATTTTTGGTTGGTTCTTCAATTTGTAAATATTGATGGAGTGATTGTAATTTTTGTGCACTTGGATTTTTAATTTTATCATTAATGAGTTGACTAAGATAACCTTTAGTCATTTGGCAAGCATCGGCTACAGTCTGTAAAGATATATTCTTACGTTTGATTGCTTTTTTTAGATAACTGAAGTTACTCATATAGTCCCCTTATTTTGTTTTTTATTTTAAACAAAATATAAATCATTTTTATTTTTTGTTCAATATATTAAACGTAAAATAATTTATTTTTTTTACAACTATGTTAAAATTAATAGCAATTAAACAGATAAAATAACGACTCTATTACCATTGTTAAAGAGAATTATGTGCCGTTTAACTTATAACATAATTATATTTAAATAGTTATGAATTAGTTTTTACTTCAAAGGAAATATATGAAAATTCAGAAATTAGCTTTTTTAATTGCATTTGCTTCTAGCAGTGTTTTTGCAAACAATAATGTAACACTTAATAAAGTCACGCTTTTTTTGCAAGGTGCAGAATTACAAGGGCAATCAACGGTGTCGTTAACCAAAGGGGAAAATGAAATTTTATTGACAGGAATTGCTGATGGTGTCAAAACTAATTCAATTAATGTGGGATTTGGTAATAATGCTAATGTAAAAGTATTGTCAACGTCATTAGATGATAGTTATGAAGGTGATAATAAAGAAAGTGAAGATATTAAGCCTTTACTTAATGAGTTAAAACAGTTACAAGAAAAATTTGATACCACTGAAGTGCAATTAAAAGCCGTATCTGAACAAGTTAACCTTTTACAAGGCAATCGTTTGGAGCAATTAGTTAAAAATGCAAATGATAATTTTAATGAGATGAAAAATACTTTGGATTTTGTTAAGAGCAATTTAGTTTCGACATTAAACGAACAAAACAGACTCCAAAAAGAAGTCAATCAAATAGAAGAACAAATAGCACAATGTCAAGATAAGATCGATAAACAGAAAGCTTTGATAAAAAACACAACCAATGCAATTATCGTGAAAATTTATTCTGATAAAGATGTTACACTACCAGTTACCTTGTCCTATGTTACGAATAAAGCTGGTTGGGCGCCGATTTATGATGTGAGTGTTGCTGATGTCAGTGCTCCGTTACAACTAACATATAAAGCCGATATTTATCAAAATAGTGGTTTAGATTGGCAAAATGTTGATTTCAGTTTATCAACTTCTAAGCCAAGTGAAGGCATAACTGCTCCAGATTTAGCTCCTTGGTATATTGACATGTATACTGAAAAAGGTGGGTTCTTTTTCACTAAGAGTGAAAAAGATTACGATGAAATCAGTGCAAGAAAGTCAAGATCAGTTTACGCTAATGATGATAATACATTAACCAATACATTGGGTATTAATACTCGCTTTGAGGTTAAATTACCTTATACTATTAAATCTAATAGTAAGAATAATATCCTTACATTACAAAATAAAGAAGTTCAAGCAGAATATCATTATATTGCTATTCCTAAATTAGATAACAGTGTGTACTTACAAGCACAAATTATTGATTGGGATAAGCTTAATCTTTTACCAGGAAGGTCGACAGTCTTTTTTAATGGTAATTATGTTGGCGAAAGCTTTATTACCACTAAAGATCTAAAAGAAACCCTCGATATATCTTTAGGAAAAGATAAAAATATTTTTATTTCACGTAACCGTAATGTTAATGAAACATCAAAACCTTCGTTATTTGGTAATGACATTTCACAAAAATATGCTTATACCATTGATGTAAAAAATACCAAAATACTACCTATTGATATTGTTGTTTATGATCAACTACCGACGATAGTCAATAAATCAGTTTCACTTGATGATGCAAAATATGATGGCGCAAACTACAATAAAGAAACTGGCGAATTAGCATGGAAATTTAAGTTAAATCCAAGTGAAAATAAAAATCTTAACTTAAGTTTTAAACTGACTTATCCAAAAGATAAAGTTAACGATATAATTGGTTTATAAATAAGTTAATAACTGAAATAGAATATGTTAAACGAGTGGTTAAACCAATTTAAACAAGATAGCCAAAGTAGTTTGCTTGATATTCATTTGGCAACGTTTTTGACGAATAAAGCAATGTTAAATGATGATATTACTATCAAACGTTTTAGTTTTTTGGTTCTATCACTAAGTAAAGAGGTTAGATCGGGACATGTTTGTCTAGATCTTGCTTATTTAGATGCATCAACGATGGAATCACAGCTTTGGTTACAATTAGATTCGCCAAATGTGCAAGATTGGAAAATTGCTCTTGAACAAGCTTATGATAGTCAGGTTGTGAGTGATGGAACAAATTTGTCTCCGCTTATTTTTATTGAAAATAAACTTTATTTTCAAAGAATGTGGTCAGATGAACAAAATGTAGCTCAATATTTCAATCATACAGCTTTAGATAAAGAACTTAGCTACAATACTGATTTAACCACTGTACTTAATCAACTTTTTATTCAGAATCAAACCGAAATCGATTGGCAAAAAGTAGCAGTTGCTGCTGCGTTAACTCGCAAAGTTGCTATTATTTCTGGTGGACCAGGTACAGGTAAAACAACCACTGTTGCCAAAATTTTAGCCGGAATTTTGTTAACCAATCCGCATGCTCGAATTATTACATCGGCACCTACAGGAAAAGCGGCATCAAGGTTAACCGAATCACTGAGTCGCACAATCGAGCAACTCGATTTTGCATCACTAAATATAAAAGCAGAAGCAATCACTTTACATCGTTTATTAGGTGCAAAAGCAGATAATCGTTCATTTAAGCATGATAAGAATAATCCATTGCATGTCGATGTGTTAGTCATTGATGAAGCATCTATGGTTGATTTAAATATGATGGCAAGAGTAATTGAAGCATTACCTAATTCTGCTCGTTTAATTTTGTTAGGTGATAAAGATCAACTCTCATCAGTTGAAGCCGGAGCCGTGTTTGGTGACCTTTGTACCTTTATTTCGCATGGTTATAGTGAAGCACGGGCAAAAGAGCTAAGTCAATTGACTGGTTATGATGTACCAGCTTGCCAGCAAACAGCAAAAATTACTGATAGCATTTGTTTATTACAAAAAAGTTATCGTTTTAACGAATCATCTGGTATTGGCTTGTTGGCTAATGCAGTCAAAGCTGGGAGCTCAACTTCTGTTAAAAAATTATTATTAGATGAATCACTGAGTGATATTCAGTATCATGCTCTTTCTTCACAACAGGCTTATGAAGATATTTTACACGATAGTATTAATCATTATAAACATTATTTAAATGTGATTAAGCAGAATGGAACTAATGATATAGCGTTGGTTTTATCTAAATTTGCTGAATATCGCTTACTTTGTGCTGTCAGAGAAGGACATTTTGGTGTCGAAGGTTTAAATAAACAAATTGAATTACTTTTAGCCAAAAACAAATTAATTTATTTGAAAAATAAAGAAGCATGGTATGTTGGTCGACCCATCATGATATTACGTAATAGTGCTTCATTAGGGCTATATAATGGTGATATTGGCATTACATTAAAAGCTGAGCATGATAGTTCAAAATTGCGTGTTTATTTCCCTTTTGCTGATGGATCTATTAAAGGGTTTTCTCCATTTCGATTACCCGAACATGAAACGGCTTATGCCATGACAATTCATAAATCACAAGGTTCAGAATTCGATGATGTAAATATTATCTTACCAACTGATAATTCGCCGTTACTTAATCGTTCTTTACTTTATACTGCTATTACTCGTGCTAAAAAAACGGTTTCAATTTATGCGACTGAAGCTATCTTGTTACAAGCAATTAAATCACAAACGCAAAGACATAGTGGTTTAGTCAGTTTATTGCAAAATAATAGCTGATTCTGTTTTGATAAGCATATTTGAGTTTATTTTTTGAAAGATGATGTGTAATTCGAGGAAGAAATAATAAAACAGGGCTAAAAGCCCTGTAATAATTAAATTAATGGATAATTTTAGCTAAGAAGTCTTTAGCACGATCTGATTGTGGATTAGTAAAAAACTGCTCTTTTGAGGTATCTTCAATAATTTCACCAGCATCCATAAAGATAACTCGGTGGGCTACCTTACGCGCAAAGCCCATTTCATGAGTAACCACCATCATAGTCATACCTTCATAAGCCAGTTCAACCATAACATCTAGCACCTCGTTTACCATTTCAGGATCTAGTGCTGAGGTTGGTTCATCAAACAACATAACAATAGGATCCATACATAACGCACGAGCGATCGCTACACGTTGTTGTTGACCACCAGAGAGCTGAGCAGGGTATTTATCTGCATGGGCAAGTAAACCAACACGCTCTAAAAGATTAAGCGCTTTTTCTCGAGCTTCTTCGTCTGTTCGACCTAACACTTTAATTTGTGCAAGTGTTAGATTTTTTAAAATAGTTAAATGTGGAAACAGTTCAAAGTGTTGAAATACCATACCTACTTTGGAGCGTAATTTAGCTAAGTTAGTCGCTTTATTTGTAACTTCTGTTCCATCAATAATAATTTTGCCTTTTTGTACAGGCTCTAAACAATTTACAGTTTTTATCAGGGTTGATTTTCCTGAACCTGAAGGACCACAAACAACAACAACTTCGCCTTTACCAACTCGAGTGGTGCAGTTTTTTAATACCTGAAATTGTCCATACCATTTTGAAATATTTTCTAAGGAGATCATCGAGTAATCCTTTTCTTAAAATAATTAACTAGACGTGAAACGGTGAAGCAAATAACAAAATAAACTGCTCCTGTAAATAATACCATTTCAACGATTAAACCATCTCTATTGCCTACAATATTAACCGCACGATAGAAGAAATCCGCTAAATTTAATGTATAAATAAGCGTTGTATCTTGGAATAATATAATCCCCTGCGTTAATAATAAAGGAGCCATAATACGAAATGCTTGCGGTAAAATCACCATTCTTAATGCCTGACCTTTAGTCATGCCTAGTGCTAATGATGCACTGATTTGTCCTTTAGATACACTTTGAATACCAGCCCGAATAATTTCTGAATAGTAAGCTGCCTCAAATAAAGCAAAAGCGATCAATGCTGACACAAAACGTATATCTGTTGTAGGCGGAAGATTTAAAATTTTTTCTAATAGTTGAGGTACAAGCAAATAAAACCAGAGCAAAACCATCATTAATGGAATTGAACGGAATATATTTACATAGCATAAAGCAAACCAATGTAGCACTTTAATCGAAGAAAGTCGCATAATGGCAAGTAGCGTTCCCCAAACAATACCAAAAATCACCGCGGTAAGTGTTATCTCTAAAGTTAATAACATACCTCTCATGATATAAGGTAAATTAGGTAGGATTTGTCCCCATTCTAAATCCATCATGATTTACCTCCCAATATGCCAGGAAGTCGTACTTTTTTCTCAATATATTGCATAGTAAACATTATGACTACATTGATAAGTACATACCCGAATGTAATAGCTATGAATGATTCATAAGGTTGGCCAGCGTGTTCAAGCAATTGGTTTGCTTGTTTGGTTAATTCGATATAACCAACAGTTGAGGCAACAGCTGAGTTTTTAACCATATTTAATATTTCAGATGTTAACGGTGGTAGAACACGTCGATAAGCGTTTGGCAATAAAATATATAAATAAGTTTGTTTTAAGGTTAATCCTAATGCAATTCCTGCACTTTTCTGACCTGTAGGGATTGACTGAATAGCAGCTCTCACTTGTTCACATATACGTGCACCTGTGAATAATCCTAATCCTATGGTTGACATTAATAAAGTAAATATCATAGGGTCAAGACTATATAACCAGTCACGGATAGATTCTGGTACCAACGCTGGTACAACTTCAATCCAAAAGAATAAGTGAATGATTAACGGGATATTCCTAAAAACCTCAACATAACATGTACCTAAGCCAGATAAAAAGCGGTTAGGTAATGTTCTCAGCACACCAAATAGCGAACCAACCAAAAAGGCAACAGTTCCTGATGTAATAACTAGCAATATGGTCATTTGGAAACCTAACCACAACCAGCCAAGATACGTTGTATCCCCAAATGGTGCTGGTTGAAGAAAAATTCCCCAATTCCAACTTGTTGTCATAAATACTCCAACACGTAAAAAAATGTAATAGTACTAAATAAGATGATGGACGCAGTTGCCTACGTCCTTATGGGAAAATATCTGTGTATTAATCTAATGCTTTATCATTAGGATGAGCGAAAAGTTCTTTCATCTCAGAAGACATATCAAAGTTCATATTTAACCCTTTTGGTGGAATAGGTTGTTTAAACCAGCGGTTATATGACTTTTCGGCGACACCTGATGTTTGTGCTTCTGAAATAGTTTTATCGACTAAAGCTTTAAATTGTGGGTCTTGTTTACGCAACATACAACCATAGGCTTCATAAGATAATGGTGTACCTACAATTTCCCATTGTTCAGGTTTTTTTGCTTTGGATCGCTCACCTGCTAATAATGCATCATCGATAAGAAATGCTGCTGCTCGTCCACTTTCAAGTGTGCGAAATGCATCACCATGATCTTTGGTCGCAATAATACGAATATTTAACCCTTTTTCAGTATTGATTTTGTTGAGCATAACTTCGGATGTTGTACCTGAAGTTACGACCACATTTTTACCTTTCAGATCGTCAATATCTTTAATATTGCTATTAGTTTTAACTAAAAAGCGAGTGCCAACAATAAAGATTGTATTTGAAAAATCAACTTGTTGTTGACGAGAAAGATTATTGGTTGTTGAACCACATTCAAAATCGTAAGAACCATTTTGTAAAAGTGGAATACGGTTTTGAGAAGTCAGCGGTAAGTATTTAACTTGTAAGTTAGGCATGTTTAACTCTTTTTTTACCGCATTAATAATAAGATCTGAGTAATCTTGAGAATAACCAACAACTGTTTGGTTATCACCATAATATGAGAACGGGACTGATGATTCTCTATGTCCTACGACAATCACACCATTTTCTTTTACTTTAGCTAGTGTACCAGTTAATTCATCGGCAAATGCGGTACTACTCACTAGACCTAACATTGCAAATGATAACACTAGTTTGGTTAATTTTGTCTTTTTGTTCATACTCATCTCCTACAGTTTATTTTGTATCATATTAAATAATTTTAACATTTTTACAAAGGGCATATATTATAACTTATTTTTTAGCATAAAAGTACTTTTTACTGTTTATTTATCTATCATTGGAGCTAGATGTAACCAGCAATTAACGCAATATTAGATTATTGATTACATCAAGACTTATTAAAACCCAATTATATTTAAGCAATAATTATGCCAGTATCGTGAACTATAAACGTTTTTTTATAAAAAGTGAGATAAACATTAATGCCATCACAACTAAATAAGGCCAATTCCCCCATATAGCATAAGGCGTTAGGCCAGTTGTTGGTGATACAGATGCAGATAATGCGCCTGTTTCAAATTGCGGTAATTTTTTAACAATATTACCATGTGGATCAATGATTGCTGTAATCCCTGTATTAGTACTACGAATTAAAGGTCTACCAAATTCAAGCGCTCTAGCTTGCGCCATTTGTAAATGTTGTTTAGGTCCAATACTATCACCAAACCATGCATCGTTTGAAACAGTAAGTAAAAAATCAGTATCTGGGGTAAAATTTTGCCACATTAAATTCGATAAAATCACTTCATAACAAATTGCTGGGGTAAATTTAAAGCCTTTTATTTGTAATTGAGGTTGTTTTGCTTCGCCAGATTTCATTGAGGACATTGGAATATTGAGCAGTTCAGCAATTGGTTCAAGTACTGATTCTAACGGTGTAAACTCCCCAAAGGGCACTAGATGGTGTTTTTTATAACGGTTGATAGTTGGATATTGATAAGGCTCTTTTTCTCCTAATACTAATAAAGTATTGTAGATATATCCATTAGATTGATAGCCATTTTCGCCAAAACGATAATCAATAATACCAACAGCTATTTCAGAATCATGGGCTCGGGCTTCGTTATCCAGATATTGTAAAAAAGATTGTTGATTTATTTCGTAATCGGTGATGCTGGCCTCTGACCAAATGATAATTTTATCTTTACCAAAGTTTTGTTTAGTCAATTTTGTATAGGTTTGTAATGTGTTGTTAAGTTGTTCTTTTGTCCAACGTATTGACTGTGAAATATTTCCTTGAATTAAAACAAAATTAGCTGAACGAGTATCATTAGCTTTAGTCCAATTAATATTATTGAATAAAATTGGTGCAAATAAGATCACAAGTAGTGCAATAAATGCACTAAGCGTGTGCATTTTTGGCGTTTTGCTATTTATTGTCTTTATGCAATAAACAAATAATCCACACAAAATTGTTAGCAGTAAATTAACACCATCAATCCCCAATACAGGAAAATAGCCTTTTAACGGACTATCAAGTTGGCTATAACCGAGTTGTAACCAAGCAAATCCTGTTAAAATATGCCCTCGTAAGAATTCAGTTAATTGCCAGAGCACAGGAGCAAGAAGTACAAGTTGTTTAAATGAAAATTGTCCAGCAAAACGATTTGCTATCCTTAATAGAAAAGCAAATAGCATAGGATAGAGTGACAAGTATAGGATTAAAAAACCTAAAATGATAATAGCAATGGGAGCGGGTAACTCTCCATATTGCTTAATACTGATATAAACCCAATGGATCCCAGCGGCAAAATAGCCAATGCCCCAACTTAATCCCAGTAACATAGCTTGTTTTTTAGATCTATCAGCAATAAGCCATAAAAGACCGGCAAACGATACAAAAGCTAGAGGCCAAATATGAAATGGAGCATAACTAAAAACTGCGATACCACCAAAAATTAGGCTTAATAATATTTTTTTAAGCATTTTCAGATAACTCTAAATTAGGCACGGTAGCCCCATCAGGAATAGTCACATGCAATTGAATGATTCGTCTTCGATCTGCAATGGTAACTTTAAATTGATAGCCGTCAATGGTGATGGTTTCACCGCGTAAGGGTAAGCGTCCAAAATGTTGCATTACCAGTCCTCCAATGGTATCCATCTCATCATCACTAAAATCAGTTGAAAATATTTCATTAAAATCTTCCACTGGAGTGAGGGCTCGCACAGTATAAACCGATTGCGTTAAGCGACGAATATCGCGATCTTCAACTTCATCATACTCATCTTCAATATCGCCCACGATAAGTTCTAAAATATCTTCAATAGTCACAAGCCCCGAAACACCACCAAATTCATCAATAGCCATTGCCATATGATAGCGCTGCATACGAAACTCTTTTAACATATGATCGACACGTTTACTTTCGGGAACAACAACGGTTGGTCTGAGAATTTTTTTGAGATCAAAATTATCAATACCTTGGCGAATAAAAATCAAAAGATCTTTAGCCAATAAAATGCCTTCTATGTGATCTCTATCTTCACTAATAACAGGATAACGAGAATGCCCATGTTCAGAAATAATATCTAGACACTCATCAAGTGAATAATTGTCTTTTATGGTAACAATTTGAGAGCGAGGAATCATAATATCGCGAACGCGTTGTTCTGCTATATCCATTACCCCTTCAATCATATCCAAGGTATCAGGATCGATAAGTTCGTTTTCTTCGGCTTCGCGAATTACTTCGATCAATTCTTCTTTATCTTTGGGTTCCGAATTAAATAACTGACTTAACCATAATGCAAACCCTTTTTTAGGTCTCCGGTGATTATCATCACTCATTTGTGCTTTTCCTTTCTTACTTTATTATTAATTTACTATTTTTGGCTTAGTTTACTTAATTTACTTACTAAAAAGTTTGCAAAATAGCATATAACTAAACAGCCTATCGTACATTTCTATTCATCAATGGGTTGATAAGGATCTTCAAATCCCAATTGTTGCATAATATCAATTTCGATATTTTCCATTTCTTCAGCTTCTTCGTCAAGAATATGATCATAACCGAGTAAATGTAAACAACCATGCACAATCATATGTGCCCAGTGCGAAGTTAATGATTTATGTTGTTGCTCAGCTTCAGCTTCAACCACTTGCTTACAAATAATTAGATCACCCAATAAAGGAACATCGATCTCGATTGGAGATTCAAACGGAAAAGATAAAACGTTAGTTGGTTTATCTTTATGACGATAGGTACAATTTAATTGCTGACTTTCTTGTTTATCAACAATACGGATAGTGAGCTCGGCGTTATCCATAAACTGAGGTAAAATAACCTCTAACCATTGCATAATTTGCGCTTCGGTAGGCAAATTTTTGTTATCTTCTGTAGCAATTTGCAAATCTAAAATAATTGCGCTCATCATATTTACCTTACTTTATTATTCACGATGATAAGGATGATTAGTGGTTAAACTCCATGCACGGTAAAGGCTTTCAGCTACAATAACCCGCACTAAAGGATGAGGAAGGGTAAGTGGCGACAGTGACCAACTCTGTTCCGCCGCCGCTTTGCAAGCAGGAGATAACCCCTCAGGTCCACCAATCAATAAACTCACATCACGGCCATCTACTTTCCAACGTTCTAATTGTTCAGCTAAATTATGCGTTGTGTAAGGTTTACCTGGAATATCAAGAGTCACAATGCGATTGCCTTTACCACAGGCACTTAACATTGCTTCGCCCTCTTTATCTAAGATCCGTACAATATCTGCATTTTTGGTACGTTTTCCAGCGGGGATTTCAATAAGCTCTAAAGGCATATCTTTAGGAAATCGTGATTGATAATCATTAAAAGCAGTGGTAACCCAGTTTGGCATTTTATTGCCAACAGCAATAAGCTGTATCTTCACGTGATTAACTCCAAAGCTTCTCAAGTTCGTAAAGCTGACGGCTTTCTTCTTGCATTATATGTACAATGACCGCATCCATATCAACTACGACCCAATCGGCATCACTTTTACCTTCGCTACCTAACACCAAATGGCCTTGTTTTTTTGCTTCATCAAGTAAATGGTTAGCAATAGAGGAAACATGACGGTTTGAAGTGCCAGTACAAATAATCATATAATCGGTAATACTTGATTTGCCACGAACATCAAGGGTAACAATGTCTTTTCCTTTTAGATCATCAATCTTATCAATAATAAAATCTTGTAACGACTGCTGCAAAATAATCTCTCTTTTTATTAAAAATAAAGCGCCATTATAGCATATATTTTAAAAATAACGGTGATGATAACTTACACATATTTTTATTGATTATTGGGATTGCTTTTTTCTTTTCTTTTTTGCTAGTTTATCTTCACGCATTTTTTTTATTTGTTCTTTTCTGTTTTTCTTTATTTGGTCTCTTTTCAATTTTTTTTGATTATTTATAGCTAAACGTTCCTCTTTATTTAGAGTATCTTTTATTGTATCTTTTGCTTTTCGCATTTTTTCTCTATTTATGCTAAATTCCTCTAGCACCTCTGTTAACGACGATATACCCAACAAGAATAAAAGTCCTAAAAATAAACCTAATAAAGATGGATATATTGGGTTGTAATCGTGACCCACGCGCGGAAGGATTCTAACCGTTGCTGCTTCTACAAAATTGGTACTAAATAAAAAAAGTAAGAAAAATATCGCTTTCATAATATATGCAATTTAATGGAATAATTTCCACGTATTTTATCTTATACAAATATATAGATGTTAAAGGAAATTTGAACAATAAAAAAAGCAAAGTTTTATATTTCAATGGCACACATTTTCAAACAAAAAATTAGTGTTGCTGATCCAATTTTTGTAAAAATATTCAGGATTCTATACCGTCTTGAGATTAAAAAATGAAAATAATAATACGAAATTTGAATTGAGATGTGGAATAATCTAGGAGTAAACAAATAAAAACTTTAATAAAATTAATTCTAAATCTGAGGTGTTTTTAGTCAAAGCCCACGGGCAAGTAAAATTGCTCACGTGGGTTTATTTCAGTTACGTACAATCTTATTTATATAGATTTATAAAAACAGTTTGTGCAGTGCTTGCGGGGTTAGATGATACTTCTTTTACATAATAAAAGTGCGCACCATTAGCAACTGCATGTTTTTGTGCGGCGGCACTGATTTCTGCTGTATTGTTAAATACACCATGGAAGCTAATAGTACTAAATGGCGTCATGTGTTTAAATGCTTCGCTACTAATTTCGTAGGCATCTTGACCTGCTATTGCTGTTGTGACGATATAATCCCTAACGGGTGCGTCTTGTTTGTATAAAGCAACTTCGATATTTTCTGCTTGGTTTCTAATATCATCAGATGAAATTGAATCGATATAAAACGCATAGGCATTTTTTTCAGCGGCTAATTTACTTGCAGCTTCGGTAATTTCGGAAGTGTTATTGTAATTACCTTTAAATTTAACAACATCAAATGGTAAATAGTAAAGAGCTTTTGAACGTTCATAAGAAACCACGCCATTATAAATAGTTTCATTTTTCTGTACGGCTATTGGTGCGTTAGATTTGTAAATATTGGCATAAACAATCGCACGATCTGAAGAAGTTCCATTAGCTGGACTTTCCATTGCAGTAATATAGTAATATTTAGCACCTGCTTCATCGGCAGCGCGAGAAATATCTTTAGCAGCATTTTCGGCTTGTAAATAACTTCCAGTTACTGAAATTTCTTTTAATGGTACTAAATGACTACTTTCTTTAGCAGTTAATGGCTCAGCAGCATAAAGACTAGCAACAGGTAATGATAACAATACGGCTAATGCAATAGAGGATTTGGTAAAACGTTTCATAATATATTCCTTCATTTTTGAATTATTAAAATAGAAAATCGTTGTTTAACGCTTATTTTATTTGCAAATACATTTATTGATATTACTTCGAAAGTATTCGAACTGGCAGAGCTCCTGATGTGTTGTCCTTGTCTACTTGTAAAAAGCGTTAAGACATTAATAGTTGTTTTGGTAGGGAAAAATAGTAAAACAACTTGTTATTGTTATAAGACGTTCAGTAATAATCCTCAAGTTCTTTTAATCAAATAGAAGGGTGCCTAGCATTAATTGTTTAAAATGAAATGAATTGTCAAAAAAAGAGTTAATTTGAGCTAATTAAGAATGTTAATATTTTCTAAATTATATTTTTCCTACAGATTATTCTCTAATTCTTTCAATAAAGAATTTAAGGATTTGTGCAGTTAATCCCCAAATAACCCGATTGTGATACTGATAATAATAGACAGAATACTCAGCTCTTTTTTGCCATTTAGGTGATCGGTTTAAAATGATATCAAAAGGGAAATCATCAGAAGGTTTATGCCCGACAAACATTGTTGCACGCTGAGGGGGATTTTGAATAAACCACTCAATAGGAACGGTAAAAATCTGTTCGACTTCATCATGATTTAGTTGCAAATCATCAAATGAATTGATTGTGCCAACAAATGGATAAATAGCCATACCTAATGTTGCAATAAACTTGGGTAATGCTCCTAAAATTGTTATTTGGTTAAAGGGTATGCCCAATTCTTCAACTGTTTCTCGTTTAGCTGTGTATTCGGGGTTGGTATCAGATAATTCCACACGCCCACCAGGAAAACAAATATCTCCAGGTTGCCATTTTAATTTTCTAGATCTAATTTGAAATAAAAGATGCAATTGATGATCAATATCAATAATCGGCAATAATACTGCAGCTTTATTATCGATAAATTTTGTGTTTTCTTTTTTTTGCATCTGTTTAGCAATATTTTCAATTGTTATCATAATTATTCATTTTATTTAGGGTTTAAATTTTTGTTCTATTTACCTTACACAAATAACATGCTAGATTTAATAGTAGCGTTAAATTAATACGCGTGTTTTATCTAATTGAAGCCATGCAATATTATATCAATAACATAAAAAAAGAGCTTGAAGATCTTGCCAAATTGAAACGTGAGCGTGCTATCATTGGTATGTCTCCTGAATTTCAGCAGGTATTTTTATTACTTCCTGCGCTTTTTCATTATCACGCACCTAAATTACCAGGATATATGGAAGGGGATATACCTTCAGGTATTGCTTGCTATCAATTGTCTGATGATGTAAGTAAACGGCTTAAAACCGAATTCGATTTTATTCCATCCACTAACGAAAATAAAATAATTAATATCCCAGCAATATCCGCTTTATATACAATGGGAAGTACTTGTTCTATTGGACAGTCAATTCAATCTGATCTTGATATCTGGATATGCATTGAAAACAATTTAACAGATCAACAAAAAGAAGCTTTACAACAAAAATGCCGTTTGCTCGAAGGTTGGGCGGCAAATTTGCAAGTCAAATTAACGTTATTTGTGGTAGATGCTGATCGTTTTATTAATAAACATCATGAATGTCTAATGGGCGAAAATTGCGGAACTGCGCAGCATATTTTGTTACTTGAGGAGTTTTACCGTTCTGCAAATTTGTTGGCTGGCAAATATTTACTGTGGTTTGTAATACCTTATAATTTCACCGTGAATAACGTTACTTACCCTACTTATGAGAAGTGCGTTCAAGCGATGGTTGATCTTAATTTAATCGAGCGAGAACAATGGATTGATTTTGGTCCACTAACTGGATTATCAGCTCAAGAGTATTTTGGCGCAAGTTTATGGCAACTTTACAAAAGTATTGATTCACCTTTTAAAGCCGTACTCAAAACCCTATTATTAGAAGCGTACTCATGGATTTACCCACAAAATAAACCAGTTGCTTATCAAATGAGGGAACTGATTCAAAAAGGCGAAATTCATAATGGGATGTACCTAGATTCTTATTACATGTTGTTGGACAGAATTAGTAAATACCTCATTGAAATTAATGATTATGAACGACTTGAATTAATTCGTAATTGCTTTTATTTGAAAGTGAACGAAAAACTTTCTATCCCAACACAATTGTCGTCATGGCGACGCTCTATTTTAAGTGAGTTAGTTAAAAGTTGGGGATGGGATGAGCAACAAATTGCAAAATTAGATGCGAGTCAATCTTGGAAAATAGGGCAAGTCCGAGAAATACACGAAATCTTATTACACACTATGATGTCTGGCTATCGAAATTTACTCAATTTTGGTCGTCGTAATAATTTAGACTCATTAATTAGTCCTCAAGATCTGGCAATATTAACACGTAAGCTCTATGCTGCTTTTGAAGTATTACCGGGAAAGATTACAACGTTAAAGCTCAATATATCTGATAATTTACAAGAGGAAGCATTAACTTTTATTCATGTTGCAGAAGATCGCATCAATCGAGCAGGATGGTATGTTTACAATCAAAAACCCATGTTGCACTCAATTATTGGCCATCAATATCTTGAATATAGCAAATACTTAGTAAAACTAGTAGGCTGGTGTTATTTTAACGGATTAATTGCTGATAGCACTCACTTTTATTATCATGATGGTGAAAACCGAAATAATTTGAAAATTAATAAATTGATCGCAGATCTAAAAAATTACTTTCCTACTGATGTGCCAGCAGCAACTGAAGAACAGTTATATGGACCATGCGAAATTCGTCACTTAGCTATTATTTTAAATTTAGAAGACGATCCGACGGCTAATATTGAATTAGACGATGAAGTGACCAATAGTGTACTTAATTATGGTAAAAACGAACTCAGCTTAGTGGGATCAATTGATCTTCTTTATCGTAATTCGTGGAACGAAATTCGTGTTCTCCATTTCAGCGGTGCGTTATCGGTACTGCAGGCGATTAAGGAGTTACTAAATCGAATGCATAAAGATGCTGATTTACCCAATTCGCTAGAAATATTTTGTTATAGCGAGTACCAGAGTGATGAAATCAAACAACAAATGAAAAAGTTAATGGATGAATGTATTGATTTACGTTTAACTACCACTCAAAATAACTCAACGCAAGTAAAACCATTAAGGATCGGTGGAGCTTCATGGTATCTATTTTTTGAGCGATTAGGGGTATCATGTCATCAATTTGAAAATGCGATTGATTTTTATGGTGCGGTATCAAATAACAAAATACAAGGTAGACCACTAAACATTTTAGACGAAACAAATGAACTACCAAAAGAAATTGATAGCGTGGCTTATGCCGGGATCATACAATTCTTTTTTGAAAATACTGATTCAGGTTTTGATCTTTACATTCTAAATGAACATAACCAAGTTGAAATATACCGTAATTGCAACGGTTCAATAGATAATATGGTTAAAGATATTAACGAATTTTATATCTTATCTGACGATCGTTTTTCATTTACTACCAGTAGCTCAGTTAATTTTAATCTACCTCAATTTTATCAAATCACCTATAATGAGCGAGATGAAAGACAGATTATCCCGCTTAATTAAAAGATCGGCAAACGATCTTACTTGAATGTAATCATGTCAAAAAGTTTCAGGTAACTATGTGTTTTAGTATAAAAATAATAAAAGTTTACAATTAATAAGTAAAATAATTAAATTTCTATTAAAATAATGGGAACTTTTTTCTAATTTAAGAATCTAACTGTATGTCTGCACAACTTTGGGCCGATTGACAGTTATTAACAAAATAAGGAAAGGCCTTTAATGGGGGAGCAAGTAACAGACCAAGTATTAGTAGATCGCGTTCTTAATGGAGACAAAAACGCATTTAATTTACTTGTTGTTCGTTATCAAAATAAACTGGCTCATTTGGTTTCTCGTTATGTATTAGCGTCCGAAGTTCCTGATGTTGTGCAAGAGACTTTTATTAAGGCATATCGATCATTAAGTCTTTTTAAAGGTGAAAGTGTTTTTTACACATGGCTGTATCGAATTGCAGTTAATACAGCAAAAAACTACTTAACGTCTCAAGGACGACGGCCACCATCATCAGATATAGATGCTAGTGAAGCCGAAAGTTATGAAGGTGCAGATTCATTAAGAGATCTTGATAATCCTGAAAATTTAGCGCTTTCAGACGAAGTAAAAAAAACAGTATTTGCAACGATCGAAGCATTACCAGATGATTTAAAAACCGCAATTACATTGCGCGAAATCGAAGGGTTAAGCTACGAAGAAATCGCTCAAATCATGGATGTACCAGTTGGCACAGTGAGATCACGTATTTTTAGAGCTCGTGATGCAATTGATGAAAAAATTAAACCATTACTCAGTTAATGGCTACAAACAAATAATAAAGAGTAGTCATAAATTTAAGGTGTTTACTATGCAAATAGAACAGAAAGAGCAACTTTCATTACTTATGGATGGTGAGTTTACAAACGACCATATTGTTGATGAAGTATTAAATGATGAAAGTTTGCAATCATGCTGGCATCGTTACCATATTATCAGAGACACAATGCGAGGTGAATTACATAGTAGTTTATTAAATCATAGTAGTTCACTAAATTTAGATATCTCTAGTCAAATTGCACAAGCGATAGCAACTGAAGATTTATACAATCAACCAATTGATCAACCTAATATTGACACAACTACGCCACCAAAAGCTGAAAACCTAATTTGGATTCACGTTAAAGACTTTATTGGCAAAGTAAGCCAAGTTGGACTTGCAGCGTGTGTAACTCTTGGAATTATTGCAGGTGTACAATATAATCAAGGACAAACAAATAGTACCAGTGCAAGCCCTACATTAAATACAGTACCAGTTGGTGTAAGTGTGGCTCCTGTAGGTGGCATTCATCAACAAAACGATCAGCAATTACTTGAAAAACGACAATACGACAAAATTAGATTGCTTGTACAAGATTATGAATTGCAAAAAAGATTAAATGCACACTAATTTTAAATGAAATCGCTAAATTATTTCATCAAATATTTTATAAAACAGAGACGAAAAATAATATTCGCTCTGTTTTTTACATTTTTTTCAGTATCGATTTATGCCAACGATACAGAGGATGCCTTTGCGTTATTAAACAAAATGAATCACGCTGTACAAACGCAAGATTACCGCATTTACTTCGTATCTCAAGATAAAAATCAATATGTAACCACATTCGAATATAGCCATATGGGTGCGCCTGTAAAAGAAGATATTAATGCCTACTTGCGCTATCTAGAAGGCTCTGATAAAGAGATCATCTTACATAAAGGGATAACCAGTTACTTTCAGCCTAATAGTTCATCATTTTCTATCACTAGCTCACGAATTATCGAAGCTTTCCCTGACGTTGTTTATAATAATTTTAATGACCTTAAGGATGTTTACGACTTTATTTTTTTAGGAAAAGCAAGAACAGCTAATCGAAGCGCAAAACTAGTCAAAATCATAGCGAAAGAACAGGACCGTTATAGCTATGTAATTTGGATTGATGATGAAACCTTTTTACCCATTAGGATCGATTTATTAGATCAAAATAGCGATATCATTAATCAGATTAAAGTAATACAACTAGATAAAAATTTTGATAAGAAAGAACAGCTAGATTATATCAACAGCCGAAATTACCCAATCTTATTATCGATTGAAAAACAAAATAATGCCTTTGACCAATGGCGACTAGCTTGGTTACCTAAAGGATTTAAAGAAGTGGCTGCTTATAATTTGAATTTTTATAGTTCTGATATTGCTACTAAATTGTTTTCAGATGGTGTATTTTCATTTACGGTCAATATCTCATCTGAACAAGCTAAACAATCTAATCAGATTATTCAACAAGGTGGAAGGACTATTTTTTCAACCAACTTAGGTCATAAAAATATTATCATCATAGGTAATTTACCGCGTACTACAGTTGAACGTATTGCACAAAATATTGTTCAGAAATAAACGCAAACTTCTCGATAACGCTATGCTTAGTAGCGATAAAAGTGTAAAATGTTTCTCTTTCTGACTATGTAATTATTAGCAATATTGGTCATAACCAAAAGGCATTTTAGATAGTTAACCGTTAATAACCAAGATACTAATTATAATTTATTAATATGAATAAAAATATCCGCAATTTTTCAATTATTGCCCATATTGACCATGGTAAATCAACGCTTTCAGACCGCATAATACAAATTTGTGGTGGGCTTTCAGATCGTGAAATGGAAGCTCAAGTACTTGATTCAATGGATCTTGAGCGTGAACGTGGCATCACAATCAAAGCACAAAGTGTAACCCTTGATTATCATGCTAAAAATGGCGAAACATATCAGCTCAATTTTATTGACACACCAGGTCATGTTGACTTTTCTTATGAAGTGTCGCGCTCGCTAGCTGCTTGTGAAGGTGCGTTATTAGTTGTGGATGCGGGGCAAGGTGTTGAAGCACAAACGCTAGCAAACTGCTACACCGCGTTAGATATGGATCTTGAAGTTGTCCCTGTTCTAAACAAAATTGACTTACCTGCGGCTGAACCTGAGCGCGTTGCAGCCGAAATCGAAGATATTGTAGGTATTGATGCTAGCAACGCAGTGCGTTGCTCGGCAAAAACTGGCGTTGGCGTTGTTGATGTACTTGAGCAATTGGTCAGCGATATTCCACCACCAGAAGGTGACTCGACAGCACCATTGCAAGCACTTATTATCGATTCATGGTTTGATAATTATTTAGGTGTAGTTTCATTAATTCGCATTAAAAATGGTGAATTAAACAAAGGTGATAAGATCAAAGTAATGAGCACAGGTATGACTTATAACGTTGATCGACTTGGTATTTTTACCCCTAAGCAGATTGACAAGCAGTGCTTGCATTGTGGTGAAGTGGGTTGGGTTGTTTGTGCGATCAAAGATATACTAGGCGCGCCAGTGGGCGACACCTTAACTTTAGCAAAAGCACCTGCACAAAATCCATTACCTGGTTTCAAAAAGGTCAAACCACAAGTTTATGCTGGATTATTCCCAACCAGTTCTGACGATTACGAAGCTTTTCGTGATGCCCTTGGCAAATTAAGCCTAAATGATGCCTCATTGTTTTATGAGCCAGAAAATTCTGGAGCTTTAGGGTTTGGATTCCGTTGTGGTTTCCTTGGCTTATTACATATGGAAATTATTCAAGAACGCTTAGAGCGTGAATACAACCTTGATTTGATAACCACAGCACCAACGGTTGTTTATGAAGTACTAACTACATCAAATGACATTATCTACGTTGATAGCCCTGCCAAGTTACCAGCAGTAAATAACATTCAAGAATTACGCGAACCAATAGCAGAATGTAACATATTAGTTCCGCAAACTTATTTAGGCAACGTCATCACACTTTGTGTTGAAAAACGTGGTGTGCAAACCAATATGGTTTATCATGGCAATCAAGTTGCTTTAACGTACGAAATCCCAATGACCGAAGTTGTATTAGACTTTTTTGACAAACTAAAATCGACTTCGCGTGGGTATGCATCATTAGATTACAGTTTTAAACGATTCCAAGCTGCCGACATGGTAAGGTTAGATGTATTAATTAATGGTGAACGTGTTGACGCATTAGCCTTAATTACCCACAAAGACAATGCACCATATCGTGGACGAGAATTAGTTGAAAAAATGAAAGATCTTATTCCTCGTCAACTATTTGATATTGCCATACAAGCTGCTATCGGCAATCATGTCATAGCAAGATCAACGGTCAAACAACTACGCAAAAATGTATTAGCCAAATGCTATGGTGGCGATGTGAGTCGTAAAAAGAAACTTTTACAGAAGCAAAAAGAAGGTAAAAAGCGCATGAAACAAATAGGTAATGTCGAATTACCGCAAGAAGCCTTTTTAGCCATTTTGCATGTAGGAAAAGATTAACCAAGTAAAAACAAATCAATAAAAAGATTTATTTAAAGAGGGAAAAAAATGGCTGGAACATTTGCCATCATATTAACGCTAGCAACACTTATTACTGGTATCTTTTGGTTTTTAGAAAAATTCAAATGGAAACCAGCAAGACAACGTAAAGTTGAAGAAATCCGTACTCAAAGCAATGGCGAAGTTGATGGAAAGATACTTGCCGAAGTTGGTAAACCCAAAGTTTGGGTTGAAAATTTGGCATCGTTTTTTCCGGTATTGTTTGTTGTGTTTGTTATTCGTTCATTCATCTATGAACCGTTTCAAATTCCATCAGGATCAATGATGCAGACATTACTCATTGGCGACTTTATTGCGGTTGAAAAATTTTCTTATGGCATGCGAGATCCTATTACTAACACCGTCATCATTCCAACAGGACAACCACAACGTGGTGATGTTGCCGTATTTAAACACCCAAATGTTCCTCAAATGGATCTTATAAAGCGTGTTGTCGGCTTACCAGGTGACAAAATCGTCTATCTGGTAAAAGAAAAGCAAATTTTAATCTATCCTGCTTGCCAAGCAACAGATGCAAATTGCGAAGGGCAACAATCACAGCCGCTCAATTTGCATTACAGCGAACCAAGGCCAAGTAATTGGAAAGAGGTGCATGAACAGTTCAAGCCAAACCCTAATTTTTACACGCTAGAACAATATGCGGATAAAGGTATTGTCGATTCTCAGTCTATCATGACATTAAATATGAATATTCAACAAGAAACTCTTGGTGACACACCGCATAATATTCTAACCACTCAAGGTTCACAAGAAAATCCTAGCTATTTTTATCATCAGGATGGACAACCGATAGCCACTTGGGTTGTACCACAAGGTCATTATTTTATGATGGGTGACAACCGCGATAACAGTGGTGACAGTCGATACTTTGGTTTTGTTCCTGAAACCAATTTTGTTGGTAAAGCAACCGCAATTTGGATTAGCTTTGAAAAACAACCAAACGAATGGCCAACAGGAATCCGCTTTAGTCGTATTGGCGGTATACACTAATAGCTATAATTATGAAAAAATTTAGTCAAATTCAACAATCAATCGGCTATATATTTCAAGATACATCTCTACTTGAATTAGCCCTTACTCATCGAAGTGCTAATAAACTGCATAACGAACGTTTAGAGTTTTTAGGGGATTCTATTTTAAGTCTTGTCATAGCCGATGAACTTTATCACCGTTTTGTCAAACAAGATGAAGGCGATCTAAGCCAAATGCGCGCAACACTTGTTTGCGGGCAAACACTTGCCGAAATTGGTAAGGATTTTAAATTGGGCGATCACCTTATTTTAGGACAGGGTGAACTCAAAAGTGGTGGTTTTCGTCGCGAATCGATTATTTCTGATGCTGTAGAAGCCATAATCGGTGCCATTTATCTAGATAGCAACCTAGACACAGTTCGTTCACTTATCTTATCATGGTACCAAAGCCGCTTGACTCAAATTCAACCAGGTATTAAACAAAAAGATGCCAAAACAAGATTACAAGAATACTTACAAGGAATTCATCGTCCGCGCCCATGTTATTTAATTCTTGAAGTAACTGGCGATAACCACGAACAAGAATTCTTAATTCAATGTAAAATTGACAATGATAGCCATGAATATTTAGGTCGTGGCTTAAGTCGCCGAAAAGCAGAACAAGCTGCCGCACAAGAAGCACTTAACCAATTAGGTATAAAATGACAGAAACAACACAACATTGTGGATTTGTCGCCATTGTCGGGCGACCAAATGTAGGTAAATCAACGCTACTAAACCAATTGCTTGGTCAAAAAATTTCGATTACATCACGCAAAGCGCAAACGACCCGTCACCGAATTGTGGGTATTGACACGCAGGATAATGACCAAATTATCTATATCGACACCCCCGGACTTCATATTGAAGAAAAAAGAGCCATAAACCGCTTAATGAATCGTGCTGCAAGCAGCTCAATAGGGGATGTTGAACTCGTTATTTTTGTGGTTGAAGGCACACATTGGAATGACGACGACGAAATGGTCGCCAACAAACTCAAAGATTGCAAAAGCCTAGTTCTGTTAGTGATTAATAAAATTGACAACGTCACCGACAAAACACAATTATTACCACATATTCAAGCGATAAGCCAAAAAATTAACTTCCTTGATGTTGTGCCAATTAGCGCTGAAAAAGGAGAAGGTGTAGATATTATAAAAGATATCGTCAAAAAACACTTACCAGAAGGCGAACACCATTTCCCTGAAGATTATATTACCGACCGCTCGCAACGTTTTATGGCATCGGAAATCATCCGCGAAAAACTCATGCGCTTTTTAGGTGATGAATTACCTTATTCGGTAACAGTTGAGATCGAACAATTCAAAGTTGATGAACGTAACGGAATGTACCGAATTAATGGATTAATCTTAGTTGAACGCGATGGACAAAAGAAAATGGTCATCGGCAACAAAGGTGAAAAAATCAAAAAAATTGGTATTGAAGCGCGCAAAGACATGCAATCATTTTTCGACAATAAAGTCCATCTAGAGCTTTGGGTAAAAGTCAAAGCCGGCTGGGCAGATGACGAACGAGCATTGCGGAGTTTGGGTTATAGTGATGATTAAAGATCCTACTTGATTTTAGTTATTCATCAGGCATAAATATGCCTGATTTTTTTATTTTATTTCCTTCTTTTCGATGTTGTAAACAAAAGACTTAAGAATATTTATTTATCGCATTGAAAACTTTTCATATGATCTTTATGCGGGTATTTATCTAGATAGCCCCTAATTTGGCTCAATCCTAATTTTACAAAACGATTTGTTAGCCTAATATCCTTATAGCATTGAATGTATTTATTCTGGTGGTATGTCCACACTTTTTAGTACCAAAAAGATAAGGTCATCGATTTCTTTTGTATTCAATCGGCGACTGGTAATTTAATGTTGAATGAAGTCGATTATAATTAAACCAATCCACATAGTGATTAAATTCCAATTTAAGTTGCGCCAGTGAATCAAAAATAGTATTTGACACAAATTCTGTTTTCACTGCTTTGAATGTACTTTCTGCAATTGCGTTATCATAGGGGCAGCCTTTGCGACTTAAGGACCGTTTAATTCCAAATGCTGTTAAACATTCATCAATCAAATGATTATCAAACTCTTTTCCTCTATCAGAATGAAACAACTCAATCGTCTGTAAGTTCATTGGAATTTGACTCATAGCTTGCATG
>NZ_LZHK01000047.1:0-9997 GCF_001690415.1 Gilliamella sp. Imp1-1 | reverse complement strand
ATTAGGGCGTGTTGATCTTTCGTGATTATTTTTTAGACGGCATGATGTGAGTTATAATAATTCTGCAAAAAACAACCCTAACTCGATTCATCATGCCAAGAACAACAATGCTGACAGATAAACGGTGGGAAAAGCTACTACAAATAATGAAAAATACCTGTCGAGTTTATAATAAATCCGAGCATCGGATGACGTTTGAAGGGATCCTTTTTCGAATGAGAACCGGTATTCCTTGGCGAGATTTGCCAGAGGAGTTTGGTGAATGGAGCACTGTCTATAGGCGATTTAATTTGTGGTCTAAAAAAGGAATATTAGTTGATATTTTCAAACATTTATCACAACTAGCGGATTTTGAATGGGTGTTCCTAGATGGCTCGATTATCAGGGCTCATCAACATAGTACAGGCGCTGCAACGGAGTATTCCGAGCAAATAGGTCAGAGCTGTGGTGGTAATTCAACTAAAATTCATCTTGCGGTTGATAGTGGTGGTTTGCCTATTTGTTTTGAGCTTTCTGAAGGACAACGACATGATATCACTTATGCAGAAAACCTAGTTGAAAAGCTCGATGAAGTCAATACAGTGATAGCCGATAAAGGTTATGACAGCGAGCCTTTTCGGTGCTTTGTTCGTCAAAAAGGCGGACGAACGGTGATTGCTAAACGTAATTATGGTAAGGATATAGATAAAAGCAGTATGGATAGGTGCCTTTATCGCTATCGTCATTTAGTCGAGAATGCCTTTGCTAGAATCAAGCAATATCGTTCAATATCAACTAGATACGATAAGTTAGAAAGGAATTATGCCAGTATGGTATCACTGGCATTTATGTTAATGTGGCTGCCAATGTATTGTTGAGTAATTTATGTACAGCAAAGATCAACAGCCCCTAATTTAGGCGAAATAAAATAGAGTATAATACTTATTATTTTTGATAAATAAATTCAACACCTTCTTCATCGCTTTCGTCCCAGTCATCAAAATCATCGTCATCATCAAAAGCCTCATCCATTGCTTGTTGATGGTAATCATCCCACATAAATTCCACTTTTTCTGATGACTCTTCTTGTTCGGCTTCACGTGGATGCGCATTGATATATTCCATTAAGTCCCAACATAAGGCCTTTATACCTTCTTGATTAATGGCTGAAATAATATAATATTTATCTTGCCAATCAAGTGCCCTAGCTATTTCAGCTGCACGTTTAGCGCTTTCTTCAGGACCTAATACATCCATTTTATTAAATACCAACCAACGTGGTTTATTAGCTAATTTTTCACTATATTGTTGAACCTCTTTGATTATTACTTTAGCATTTTCTATCGGATCTGATTCATCTACTGGTGCCATATCGATCAAATGAACTAAAACACGACAACGTTCAAGATGTTTTAAGAAACGAATACCAAGTCCTGCACCGTCTGATGCCCCCTCTATTAAACCAGGAATATCAGCAACAACAAAACTTTGTTCATTATCCATTCTTACTACACCTAAACTAGGCACTAAAGTAGTAAATGGATAATCGGCAACTTTTGGTTTAGCAGCTGAAACTGAGCGAATAAAAGTTGATTTACCAGCATTAGGTAAGCCCAACATCCCCACATCAGCAAGTAATAATAATTCTAATAATACATCGCGCTTTTCACCTGGAGTACCATCAGTTTTTTGCCTTGGAGCACGATTTACCGATGATTTAAAACGCGCATTTCCAAGCCCATGAAAACCGCCCTTGGCAACCAATACTTTTTGTTGGTGATGCGTTAAATCACCAATAATTTCACCAGTATATTTGTCGGTAATTCGTGTCCCCACCGGTACTTTAACGGTAATATCTCGGCCACGCTTACCCGTACAATCAGAACCCTGTCCATTTTGACCACGCTCAGCGCGGTAATTTTTTTCAAACTGAAAATCAACTAGTGTATTTAAATTCTCATCAGCGATAAAAAAGACATCACCACCATCGCCACCGTCGCCACCATCAGGACCACCTTTAGGTATATACTTTTCTCGGCGAAAACCGACACAACCATTTCCACCATCTCCAGCTTCAACGCGGATTGATGCTTCATCAACAAATTTCATTATTATTCCCCTTTATTGCGGTTAATTAGCCAGCCTTTTCTTGGATGCCAAATATAATGCCCAATGGTCGTAAACATAGCACCCGCAACAACAGATACTGCACCAATATAACCTAAAATATTTAAATATTGCATAGCAAACTTTTCAGGCCAAATTAAAGCAAACAAATCTGAAAAGATGAGCGAAAACAATGGCGTTAGGGTTGTTATTGCACTCACTTGTGCTGCTTGCCATCGTTCCATAGCCATCACTAACGCACCATAAGCAATAATAGTATTTAAACCACAAAATATGATAGCAAACAGTTGAGTTGCATCAGCATTTATAATTTTACTTGGCGACGTAAAAGGCAACAAAAAAACAGTACAAATAAGGTAAATTAACCAAAGTAACTGTTCTGCACGTAATTTCTGTAATAGTACTTTTTGAGCAAGCGCATAGCAAGCCCATGATACCGAAGCCAGTAAACCAAGCCACACACCAATACCATACGAAGACATATTAGAAAACAGATCTACAATATTTTTATTAAAAAATAACGCAAGCCCAACTAATAATACTAAAATACCAATAATTTGAGTCGGCCTGAGTCTCTCTCTAAAAATAAAAGCACTTGAAATCATAAAAATCACAATGCCAGTTTGCCCAACAACCTGAGCAGTTGTAGCTGAAAGATACTGAACTGCATTAGCAAACAGTGCAAAATTACCCAACAACCCAAAACCTGCAATCATCAATAAAACAAAACGACGATGTTTTCTGAACATCATTAAATTAGGAAATTGCTTTTTGTAAGCCAACCAAATAGTAATACCAAGCGCTGAAATAGCCAATCTCGACCAAGCTAATGTTAATGGATCAACAACCACTAGCGCATATTTCATTGCAATTGGCACAATGCCCCACATCACTGCGGTTAACATGGCAAGTGCAAAACCTAATTTAACATTTTGCTGCTTTATCATATCACCATCAATTTTATATTAACTTCAAGAAATGAAAAAAGCCCCACAATAATTGTGAGGCTTCCATAACTTTTGAACCGTTTATGAACTAGCTGTTAGCAACTACACTAACATAACGACGATTCTTAGGTCCTTTAACTTCAAACTTTACTTGTCCATCAATTAAGGCAAATAGAGTATGATCACGACCACAACCTACATTAGTGCCTGGGTGGAATTGAGTTCCACGTTGACGAACTAAAATGTTACCAGCAAGAACTTCTTGACTACCATAACGTTTAACACCTAAACGTTTACTTTGGGAATCACGACCATTACGTGATGAACCACCAGCCTTCTTATGTGCCATTGTTCAATACTCCTATTAAGCGATTGCAGTGATCTTCACATCAGTGAACCACTGACGGTGACCTTGTTGTTTACGATAGTGTTTACGACGACGGAATTTAACAATTTTCACTTTATCGCCACGACCATGTTCAACAATTTCTGCTTTAATTGTTGCACCTTCAACAAACGGAGCACCAACTTTGATGTCTTCACCATTTGCTACCATTAAAACTTTATCGAAAACAACTTCTGCGCCTGTTTCGACTTCAATTTTTTCCAAGCGAACGACTTGTCCTTCGCTAACTCGGTGTTGTTTACCACCACTTTGGAAAACTGCGTACATACTTAACTCCGCAATAAAAAGCAGACGATTACTTGATTAAACATATATGTCTGCGTGATTAATCTTATAGGGCGTGAATTTTACGCAAATTTTATTCTTGTTGCAAGCGCTGTTTAACAAAAGATCGCAAAAAGTTACAAAAAAGATCAGATAGATACTCTTTTCAAGCTACAATAACCATAAATTACTATTTAGCTAAAATAAAATTACAAAATAATATTGAGTGTTTATATGTCGAAAATAAAAATTCGCCCCACCGAATCAATTATTAATCGTTTAACACTATTACTGTTCTGTTTAGGCGCTATTGCTTTAATCGCTTTATCGTTTTCAATCCAGGTAGCCAATGATACAAAAGGTGGGGCATATATGGTTAATCAATTAGGCTTACTAAGAATGAAGAACTACCAAATACTAACAATGGTTCCACTCAATAAGAAAGATTATGATAATTTAAATATTTTTATTAATATTTCTTCATCACAAAAACATTTAACGCTTTTAAAACGCTATAATTTAATTAATGAATTTAATCAGTTAGAAACTGATTGGAATACTCGACTTATTACTAAAATACAGCAAGCACAAAAAATCGATGAAATAAGAATTGATATTGAAAGCTATGTTGCTCGTATCAACCATTTGGTAGATAAGATTGATCAAAAAACCGAAAACAAAATTTATTATATTTCTCAATTACAACAATTATTTATTGTTATTATCGTAATTTTTTTAGCTGTTCAAATTTATTACTTACGTTACTACCTTCTTGCACCATGGCAAAAATTAGTTAGTATGGCTGAAGCAATTTCTAGCCACAATTTTAAAGCGCGTTTTAATATTAAAAGCAGAAAGAATGAATTTGATCTTTTAGGGCTAGCTTTTAACAAAATGTCCGAGCAAATTGAATCACAATATTTATTGTTAGAAAAACAAGTTGCAGAAAAAACAGCTAAATTACAACAAACCAATAAAATTGTTTCATTTCAATATCAAACAATTAAGCAACTACATACTTCAGAGCCATTGTGTGAACGTTTTCTAAAAATACTACACAAATTAGAAGATTTAGTACCATTAACTCAATTTAAAATCCGTTTTTATGAATCAAATGATCCTGAGCATTATCAACAAATCAGTTACGATAATGAGCAAAAATTACCTTATTGCCAAAATTCTAAATGCAAAGCTTGTTTAATCTCATCAAAATCTTATCAAAAAAATAACTTTCAACGCCATTGGCACCTTCAAGAAAACGGGGAAAAATATGGGATATTATTTGCTTTGCAGCCAAAAAATATCATATTAACCAATGAACAAGAAAACTTAATTGTGGGAGTTATCGAGCAAATGACTACTGCAATGAAGCTCGATAGACAAATTGAACAACAAAAACAATATTTATTAATAAAAGAACGCTCAGCAATGGCCAGAGAGCTGCATGATTCCATTGCTCAATCTCTATCTTGTTTAAAAATACACCTCAGCTGCTTACAAATGCAATCAGATTTAACATCACAAAGCAGTATTGATTTATTGGCAACAATGCGTAAAGAAGTCAATATAACCTACTCTCAACTAAGAGAACTAATTACCTCTTTTCGCTTACGCCTTAACCAAACGGGTTTTTATGCAAATTTAATGGAATTAATTGAGGAATTTAATCAAAAATTACAATTCAATATTCAGTTTGAATATTTATTGCCGCTGAATATTATCAATAGTAAATATGCATTTCATTTATTACAAATTATTCGTGAAGGACTAAATAACATATATAAACATGCTAAAGCCACACAGGTTATTGTCAGTTTAAAAATTGATGATCATCAAATTATTTCCGTCTGTATTGAGGATAATGGCATTGGTTTACAAAACAATATTAAACAGGATAATAGTTATGGTCTAATCATTATGCGTGATAGAGTTGAAATACTAAATGGTAATTTAACAATAAACAGTCCTCCCCACAAAGGGACACAAATTATGATAGCATTTAAGGTTAATAAAACCATTTCATTCAAAGCAATAGAAGAGTAAAAATGGAACAAATAAATTGCTCAATACTTCTTATTGATGATCATCCAATGTTAAGAAATGGCGTAAAACAGCTGATAAATACAGTCAACCATTTTGACATTGTGGGAGAAACTGGCTCTGGAATAGAAGGCGTTAAATTAGCCGAAGAGCTTGATCCTGATATTATTCTACTTGATATCAATATGCAAGATGTTAATGGATTAGAAATATTGCGCTACTTGCGTGAAAAAAAAATATCGAGTCGCATTATTATGTTTACAGTATCAGATGCAAAAGAAGATATAATCACCGCACTAAAAACAGGTGCTGATGGCTATTTATTAAAAGATATGGAGCCTGAAGATTTTCTAAAATCACTACAAGAAATCTCGATAGGAAAGCTAATTATGGATAATGCTATTTCACATATTATCCTCAATTATATGCGTAATAACGAACAACTAGCTACAAAACAAATGCATGATGTCAGTTTATTGACACCAAGAGAAAATGAAATTTTTAATTTATTAGTACAAGGACTACCAAATAAGCTAATTGCAAAAGATTTAGGTATCGTTGAAAGCACAGTCAAAGTACATATCAAAAGTATATTCAAAAAACTTAATTTTAAATCAAGAATGGAAATGACAGTATGGTATTTACAAAGTAAGGAATAAACGTATACATTGAAAAATAAAATATATCTTGTTCAGCGATGCACCAGATAAAATCATTTATTCAACAGAATAACAAACATCACAAAACGGAGTATAGCATTTAAAAAATATAGAAAACTACCATGATCTATTATAGAATTAGATTAAAAAACAGCCACTATTTATAATAATAAAAATACCAAATCTAAACTAGGAATATTTGAAATGCCAATATTGATAAATGCTTATTCTACAGTCACTCATCCACCAGCCATTAATTTTTCCTGCGAGCATCTATACCATCGCGGATTGGATGATTCTGAGTTGACGAAACACCTTGATGGTTTTATCGGTTATGTCATGCAAGCAGGAGATGGGCAGATGAATTCACGCCGTTATGCTTTGTATCGCCATATCCAACGAGTTAAACATCAATTTACCTTTGAGATTGAAGAAGATAATTTCAATGAATTTACCACTTGGGGCTGGCAGGCGAATGCAATTATATTTATGCCTGATGGAACTATTCGGAATCCTGACGGAGATGTATTACAAGATCCTGATGGTAACATTGATTTAGATGTAATCGTCCCTTATCCACTAGAAGCATTAAAGCGAAAAACAAAAACTGAACAGTATTTAGCCAAATTGGGGTTGCATACACCTACACATTTACCACCGGTTATTGCCGAATCGGAAGTAATACTTAGAACACCTGACGAAGTAGCTAAACGAGCCTTAGCAATAATGTTAACAGGTATTCAGGCTGAAAGTTTTAGAGAAAATGATCCAATTAATCCGATGGAATTTAAAGAACGTTGTCCAATGGGGTTTGAGGCTTTATCAAATAATGAGCGTGACTTTATTTCTAGCGGGCAGCCGACAGAGCAAGATGTGATAGATATGTCTTGGAAATACGAAGCATTATTACCTTTACAATGGGCTATCAATTGGCAATCTGAGCTCCCTTTTGCTGATACTATCTGCGATGTTTCATCGTTAGTTGACCAAGGAATGCAACATAGTGGACAAGATTTTTCAACCGTGGCCTTAAGACCAGTTAGTGAATTGTTGGATGCTTTAGATTTACACTACCGCTTACATTGGATAACCACAGATTTTCGAATGAAAGATAAGCAACCTCCCGCATCGATTATAAGTGATGTTATTCAAGAGCGTCATTATGCTTTAAATTGGTTAACCAATTTTGAAAATGCTGATTGGGATGATGTCGATACACCAACCTAATATTTTCATCTTCTCATTTGTTGACATCATATTTAATATGGTGTCAAAGTTCTAAATATTAACCATAATATCAAAGCTAATAAATAGTTTAAACTTTCGTTTTCTATCTTTTTAAATCGCTAAATATTTGCTGATTATGTCACATCACCATAAAAATAATTAACACGATCCTTACCAAAATATTATACATAGCCCCCTCTATCATTTTTTTATTTTGATAATATTGTTGTTCATATTGTTCTAGCAATACCTAGTTCTTGGCTGAACAACCACGCATACAATAATAATAGATTTCAATATATTTAAATAGTGCTTTATTGGCTAGCATCCTCGGTCACTGCGAACGAGCATATTTTTAAGAAAGTAACGCCGAAACAAAACTTGCTTTAATGTATTACAGACTAAATGACGGTCTAGGTAACGACTCGTTTGCCTAGCTTTTCGATATTATGAAAGTTGATATTTCCCCATAAAATCGTCCAGGTAGAGCATTGATTTTATTAAAGTTTTTAGAGTGTTTACACCCTTACAAATTGCTGACAACTGCAGCAGGATAGCAAAGAGACTATTTTATCCCAGCTAAAGCAAAAAATTGCTAAGAAAATCGCTCTATTTTCTTAGCTCATACATTGCTATTAAAGCTATTTATTTAACCAAAGGCCTAAAGCGTTCAAAACCATAATGAATAAAATAATCATTGAAGTTCACTCTTTTAATAAATTGCCAACTATTGAAAATATAATTCCACCTAGCATTCAAGGACTAAACCATAATGACTAATTAGCAGCACAAAGCACGTTCCTACTAGCTCTCAGACCAAGCACATCACCGTCGTCCGAGTCAACACCGAATAAATAATTATTGCCTATATCACTAGTCCAGTAGTTACGGTCGACAAAGTCCGCCTTGGTATAATGAAGCATGTCGCCCCACTCAGTAAAAAAGCCTGCGCCAATTCGACGCTGGTAATGATTACCAGATGATGATGGTATGGCACCGACAGAACCTTGACACCAGTGACCTGACCATTTACCCGAACAAACCGCATTAGTTAAATCCCTTACCTGTGGAAAACGATAACCTAAATGACTACACCAAGAAGCTTGTTTAGAAACGTCAGTCGCTCGAGATCCACGATTAACGAACCATTGCTTCAACACAAACCCATACTTGACAACCACACTACCTTGACTATCTCTACCCACTAACTCGAATGTTTGAGGCAAGATTGGCTTGCTAAGTGGACTTGGGGAATCTGAGCTTTTTTGGTTATCACTTGCCCTAGGACCCGTTAGCGTAACGCTCATTACCTCTACTGAATGATTGGATATCCAATTATCGCCTGCATTTGGTAACGTCCTTGTCACAGTAGCTGTTATTCCCCCATGTGTAACAGGAGTCCAAGTCAACTGACTACCTCCACCTATGTCTAAATCAAAGTACAAACCATCTGCACCTGTTGTCGGAAAATTTAATTCGTAAAATGTTGGATTAGTTGATTGAACTAGAAATCCTTTAGTTGGATTCCAAATATTAGCTGGACCAGCGTAATCACCTGTACCATAGGTTAGATTTGGTCTTACATGACAGATTTTAGGAGGTAAATTTGGGCTGATGTAGTACTCCACCGATTGACGGTGGAAATAATTTGTATCTGGTACACCGTACTGTGTTTTTAAAGACCCCTCTGTACTACTTAATATCACCTTATAAGGTGCTGGATCGGCTACTGGATCGGCTACACTAAATCATACAACTTTTTTAAGGGGTAAGGTAAACTTATCACAACTAAAAAAGGAACAAATATGAATAAGATTAAACGCAAAAGACGAACATTCACAGATGATTTTAAACACCAAATGGTCAGTCTTTATCAACATGGTAAATCACGTAGTGAAATCGTTGCCGAATATGATTTGACACCATCAGCTTTGGACCGTTGGATAACGCAAGCAAGCCAAAGCGGCTCATTTAAAACAAAAGATAATCGCAGTCCACAAGAACAAGAGTTAATCGCGTTGCGTAAAGAGCTTAAACAGCTGCGTATGGAAAACGATATTTTAAAGCAAGCAGCACTGATAATAGGACGAAAATCGCTATCCTAAAAGCAAATCGACATCGTTATAGCATAACAAAGCTATGTCAATATTTAGGATTATCAAGACATTATGCTTATTATCAGTGTAAATTGAATAGACAAAAATCAGTAGGGCTTTATGCCAATAAAATCGTGACGCTATTTAATCAGAGCTATCAGTCTTATGGTACAAGACGAATTCGTTTTGATTTACAGAAAGAGAATATTTGGGTGTCACGCCGTTACATTGCTCGGGTGATGAAAGCCTTAT
>NZ_LZHK01000046.1:0-5225 GCF_001690415.1 Gilliamella sp. Imp1-1 | reverse complement strand
ATATCATTGGCAGTCAGGTATCTGCCGGTCATGATGCAATGCTCAAAGCGAACCATGATGTTAACATCATTGGTCAAGAAAACACGATAAAAACCGACAGCAAAGAAAAAAGCAGCAGTGGCTCGGTAGGCGTGGGCTATAACTTTGGTGGAGAAAAAAATGGCTTTACCATCTCGGCCAGTGCCAGCCAAAGCAAATCCAGAGAAAAAGGTAACGGTACCGATTGGACAGAAAGTGTGGTAGAGGCAGGCAATAAGCTCACGATTATCACCGGTAATGACGCCAACATTGTTGCAGGGCAAGTGAAAGGCGATAGGGTGGTGGCTGATATAGGTCATGACCTTAATATTGAATCGAAACAAGACAGTGATGAGTTCCACTCTAAAAGCACGTCAACCTCGGTAGGGGGGAGTTTTTCTTATGGAGGCTCAAGTAGTATTAATGCCTCGGCGAGCAAAACGAAAATGGACAGCAACTGGCAAAGTGTCACCGACCAATCGGGCATCTTTGCCGGCAGTGGTGGCTATGATATCACGGTGGGCAACAACACCGACCTAAAAGGGGCGGTGATATCATCAGAAGCGAAAGACAAGAGCCAAAACCGCCTTGACACCGGTACAATCAGCTTTAGTGATATCGAAAACAAAGCGGACTACCAAGTCAGTAGCAGTAGTGCAGGGGTAAGCTCTAGCGGCATGCCATCGATGCCAACCAGTCGCAATAAAAACGAAAGCGAACATTCGACGACGCATTCAGCGGTATCGGAAGGGACGATAATTATCCGCAATAAGGATGACCAAAAACAAGATATCAACGAATTAAGTCATGATACTGAGCAGGCGAATAACGAGCTCAAACACATTTTTAACAAACAAAAAGAGCAAGACATCATCGACCAAACGCAGTTAGTGAGTGAAATTGGTGGTGAAACGTTAACGATGCTTAATCATATAGACCGGATAAGAGCTGAATCCAAGGCAAAAGAAGCGGTAGAAAAAGAACAAGAAAAAGCCGCAGACAAAGGCATCGTGTTAACCGACAAGCAGCAACAAAAAATCTACGAAGACGCCTACAAAAAGGCGATGAACGAAGGCATGTCAGCGATGGGCAGTGACACCCGTCAAGGCATTGACATGGCGGTTAGTATCATCAACGGCTTAATCAGTGGCGACATGACAGGGGCAACCGCAGGGGCACTCGCGCCGAAGATAGCAACTATTATAAAACAGCATACGGAAGGTGATATAGTTGCCAATACCGTCAGCCATGCCATACTCGGTGCGGTGGTAGCCGAGCTACAAGGCAACTCAGCTCTAGTGGGTGGCTTGGGTGCTGCTGCAAGTGAACGTGGTGCTGAGGTTATCATGGGTATTCTTTACCCAGGTAAAACAGTAGCGGAATTATCACAAGAAGAAAGACAACAAATCAGCGCCCTATCACAACTAGCGACAGGTCTAGCAATAGCTGCTGCCGGTGGTGATATCCAAGATATCAATACAGGCGTTGCGGCAGGGAAAAATGCGGTTGAGAATAACTTATTAAGTAATAAACGTGGCGTTGAAAAGCTTGATAAAGAGAGTAAAAAGCTTTATGAAAAAATCAAAGATATTGTCGGTTATGATGAAGTAGATAAATTGCAGCAGCAATATAACGATTGTAAAACAGAGGAGTGTAAGGCGAATGTTTATAATCAATATATGCAAAAAGAACAAGAAGCAGGACAAAGATTAGTTGATTTATATAAAGCAGGTAAGCTATCAGAAGATGAATATTACCAATTAGTTACATGGTATTCTGACACAATGCTTGAAGGAATAAAGCAAAGTCAGATTGACAATAGTAGAAATCATTCATTTGGTGATTGGGATATTAATGATGCGTCAGCATGGGATTGGACGGTATCAAACATTATTAACAATCCTTATTTAAATGAAATAAGGAGTTTAATTTTACTTGATAAATGGCGCTCTGAAGGTTTATCTGAATCAGAGATACAAGAAAGATTTATTAAGAACGGAATTCTCGATTCGTTTGGTTCAGGACCGGAAGTCAATAAAATTATTCATCAGGTTCGTAATGGTGGTTTAAGTTTAGAAGATGGGTTAAAATTAGCCTCGGCTGCAGCATTTAGTAAGTTTACTGATAAAACTGCTGGTGCTGCGGGAAAGGCGGCAGACGACAATTATAGTCGAATTGTTCCTGGTGGAAGTCTTTCTGCACATGAAGCTGCAGGAGGACATTTAATTGCAAGACATGTAGGTAAAACAGAGCAGGAGTTATTAGATAGAGTGTCTACCGGAAATGTTAAAACAGCATCTTCTTTTACTGATAGAGCGACAGCAGAATCAGTTACAAGTAAAGCGATTGAAGCAAATCAATCTAAAATAGATGCTTATCTAACTGGAAACCAAAAAGGTTATTTAGAAATTGAATATAAATCGTCATCACCAATAGGAATTAGTGTCTCGAAAGGACAAACAAATGTAAGTAAAGTGTCAAATGCTAGAATAATTATAGCTAGAGATTCTTCAATGCCTAATGGTTATAGAATTGTTACGGGGTATCCTACACCATGATAATAGCAACAGAAACATATCCTGCATTATCTTATTATTTGAGATGTTATTTAAATCAAGATTTTGAAGAGATCTTTGGAAGTGTTGATAAAGCGTTAGATGCTTACAGGAAAACAGAAACAATTAATGAACAAAATGAGATGATTAAAGAAATTCGATCATTGTTAGAATCTTCTTATAGCGAAAAAGAACTACAAAAAATTATATTAGATGACATTGATTGTAATTATTTTTATCCAAATGAATGGTCATCTTGTCGAAATTGGTTGTTAAATATGCTTTTAAAATTAAAAAATTCATGACACCAATAATGACACCATCCTAAATTTTGTGTATTTTCAGTTAAAGGTGACGGTTGATTCTGTCACCAAACCCTATAATTAATTTTCCAAGTACTAATTTTTTCTTAGCCTTAGTTATTATTACAAGGCAACTCAGGGCTTGTGGGTGGCTTAGGCGCGGCAGCAAGTGAATGGGGTGCAGAAGTTATTGCGGGGATCCTTTACCCTGATAAAGACATACCAAAGACCTAAGCCAAGAAGAAAAACAACAAATCAGCGCCCTATCACAACTAGCGACCGGCCTTGCGATAGCCGCTAGCGGTGGTGATATTCAAGATATCAATACAGGGGTTGCTGCGGGGAAAAATGCGGTTGAGAATAATTATTTGTGTGCTGAAGTCACCTGCAAATTACGCCCAGGTGAGATGACAATGACTGGTGGCGGCGGTGCAATTGTTGGTGGAGTACTGGTAGGCAGTGTAATTTTAGCAGAAGAAACTGGTGCATTAGATGGAGCTAAAAATTCATTTGATGAATGGTTGACGACGGGAAGAGATGGTGTTCTTATAAAATCTGATGATAGTTCATCAAATGACAACTCTGATAGTCAAGCATCAGCAGGAACCCAAACCGGATCAACTACTGTAGGTGGTGGGGCAAGCTTACCTCCTGATGATGACGATGATAATAGGCACAAGCAAGATAACCAAAAATACCAAAATCAGAAACAGCAAGAAAGATTTGATGAATTAAGGAATATCTATGATAAAAATAACCCTACCACAGATTTAAAAATTGATGGGCAAACTATTCGGCAGGGTGCTGGCGGAAATCGTTACTCCACTCGAATTTACGAAAGCCAAAATTTGACCGATAAACAGATATATAATTATGCGGAGGAACTAGCAGGACAACCATTAACAAAAGTTAAAGATGGTGTTTACACAACACGATTGCCGGATGGTACTAATATTACATTAAGGAATGTATCTCATTCTGATACAGGAGCGCGTTGGACTATTGATATAAAAAACAACCCAGCTTTAACTAAATTATACAGAGGGTTGAGAACTGGAGCAGAAATTAAATTTAGATAGGAAAAAATATGATAAATGAAAATGATTATAAAAATATTATTGATTGGTCAGAACTAAGAGCTTTTAGTGGATTATGGAATTGTATTGCACCTGATATGTTCCCTTCTCTAAAATCTAATGAAAAAAAATTTCCTTTTCAAGAAAGAAAAGAATTATTTTTTTATTTTGTAAAAAGGTTACTAAAAGAGGGACGTCTTAAATTAGCAAAGAATGGTCGGCTTTTAGAAGGTTCAATAGAAGATCAAATAAAATTGTTTTATGAAGCTTTTCCGAAAACAGAAGATGAAATGTTTGATAAACAAAAATTAATGGATGATTATTGGTTTTTTGATGATTCTTGTCCAGCAGAAGCGGTGTGGGTTAATGAAGATGGTTCTTTAGAATGGACTTAACTTGCTAACTTATCTACTTATCCAAAATTTTGTGTACTTGCTGGTTAAAAGTGACAGTTAATGCTGTCACTAAATTCGATAATTAATTTTTTTATTACTAATTTCGGCTTAGCACTGGTTTAACCATTATTATTTTTATACACCATTGTAGAAAATAAAGCCTATTTGTTGCATTGCGCATTGAGTCATATCTCCTTCTATCTAAAACATAAAAAATACATTAAGTTACTATTTTTACTTACAAAAAATTAGCCAGGGAAGTTATTGATTTTATTTGAGTTTTTCTTGATGTTTTTGTGCTAGCTGTGGCGGTGATAACCTCAGAAGCGAAAGACACGAGCCAAAACCGCCTTGACACCGGCACAATCAGCTTTAGTGATATCGAAAACAAAGTGGACTACCAAGCCAGTAGCAGTAGTGCAGGGGTAAGCTCTAGCGGCATGCCATCGATGCCAACCAGTCGCAATAAAAACGAAAGTGAACATTCGACGACGCATTCAGCGGTATCGGAAGGGACGATAATTATCCGCAACAAAGACGACCAAAAACAAGATATCAACGAACTAAGCCGAGATACTGAGCAGGCGAATAACGAGCTCAAACACATTTTTAACAAACAAAAAGAGCAAGACATCATCGACCAAACGCAGTTAGTGAGTGAAATTGGTGGTGAAACGTTAACGATGCTTAATCATATAGACCGGATAAGAGCCGAATCCAAGGCAAAAGAAGCGGTTGAAAAGGAAAAAGAGAAAAGTAAAAACAAGGGACTAACAGAAGAAGAGCAACAAAAAATCTACGAAGACGCCTACAAAAAGGCGATGAACGAAGGCATGTCAGCGATGGGCAGTGACACCCGTCAAGGCATTGACATGGCGG